>NZ_JBCNYA010000048.1:0-16421 GCF_049727805.1 Frateuria sp. YIM B11624 | reverse complement strand
GGCGACAACATCAAGATGACGGTGGAGCTGATCCACCCGATCGCGATGGACGAGGGCCTGCGCTTCGCCATCCGCGAAGGCGGCCGCACCGTCGGCGCCGGCGTGGTGGCCAAGGTCATCAAGTAAGCTGTACATACGGAACCCGGGAGCCGCCGTCGCGAGCGCACTGCGCCTGGCGATGTCGGCTCCCGCTTCCGATCCCGTTCCACCGATACGCCAGTAGCTCAATTGGCAGAGCAGCGGTCTCCAAAACCGCAGGTTGGGGGTTCGAGTCCCTCCTGGCGTGCCATCTTTCGAGGACCGATGACGGGTGCGGGGTGTCGAGCGGCCGATCCCGGTCCCGGCGTTCCCTTTCCCGGTCACTGCGATGAATACCAAGGCAGAACAGCCCCGCGGCACGAGCGCGGCGGATATCGGCAAGCTGGTGCTGGCGGTGCTGGTGCTGGCGGCGGGCATCTTTGCCTACTCCTGGTTCGACAACACCGTTCCCGGCTCCGTGCGCCTGGCAGGAGTGCTGGTCGCGCTGGTGGCGGCGCTGGCGATCGGTGCATTCACCGGGCCGGGTCGCAAGGCGCGCAACTTCATCGCCGAGTCGCAGTTCGAGATGCGCAAGGTCGTCTGGCCGACGCGCGACGAGACCCTCAAGACCACGCTCGTGATCATCGCCGTCGTGATCGTGCTCTCTTTGCTGCTGGGCCTGATCGACCTGATACTGAAGTCGGTCGTGCTGGACTGGCTGCTCAAACTCGGTTCGTAAGGAGTAGCCCATGACCAAGCGTTGGTATGTCGTACACGCCTATTCGGGCTTCGAGAACCAGGTGCGCAAGTCGCTGTCCGAGCGCATCGCGCGCGCCGGCATGGAAGAGAAGTTCGGCGAAGTGCTGGTGCCGACCGAGGAAGTGATCGAGATGCGCGGCGGCCAGAAGCGCCGCAGCGAGCGCAAGTTCTTCCCGGGCTACGTGCTGGTGCAGATCGAGACCGATACCGAGGGCAAGTCGCCCCGCATCGACGACGAGTGCTGGCACCTGGTCAAGGAAACGCCCAAGGTCATGGGCTTCATCGGCGGCACCGCCGATCGTCCGCTGCCGATCCGCGACAGCGAAGCCGACGCCATCCTCAGCCGCGTGCGCGAGGGCGTCGAGAAGCCCAAGCCCAAGGTGTTGTTCGAGCCGGGCGAAATGGTTCGCGTCACCGAGGGCCCGTTCAACGACTTCAACGGCGTGGTCGAGGAAGTCAACTACGAGAAGAGCCGCCTGCGCGTTGCGGTGCTGATCTTCGGCCGTTCGACCCCGGTCGAGCTCGAGTTCGGGCAGGTCGAGAAGGCTTGATGCTCTGCTTCCTCTCCCCTTCGGGGAGAGGATCGAGGTGAGGGGCCGGGGCTTGCGGGAAATCCACCAGAGCCACGCCCTGATCCGCACCTCCCGCAAGAGCCGCCCCTCACCCCAGCCCTCTCCCCGGAGGGGAGAGGGGGCCGAGCCTGTCGCTGGCCCGCCACTTGCTTAAAACTTGATCACTCCTTAAACTACGCGGTTCCATGCCGAAGTCTTTCGACTCGGCGTGTCTGTTTTTCGACGGCCTGCACGGAAGCAGGCTCTCCACCGCCTGGAAGGCAAGCACGCGAGGAGCCGCAAGGCGCCAGCACTCGCAAGGAAAATCCCCATGGCAAAGAAAGTCGTCGGTTACATCAAGCTGCAGGTCAAGGCCGGCCAGGCCAACCCGTCGCCGCCGGTGGGCCCCGCCCTCGGTCAGCGCGGCCTCAACATCATGGAATTCTGCAAGGCGTTCAACGCCGCCACGCAGAAGATGGAGCCGGGCCTGCCGATCCCCGTGATCATCACGGCCTACTCGGACCGCAGCTTCACCTTCATCACCAAGACCCCGCCCGCCACCGTGCTGATCAAGAAGGTCACCGGCGTCGCCAAGGGTTCGTCCAAGCCCAACACCGACAAGGTGGGCAAGATCACCCGCAAGCAGCTCGAAGACGTCGCGAAGCAGAAGGAGCCGGATCTGACGGCTGCGGATCTGGACGCCGCGGTGCGCACCATTGCCGGTAGCGCGCGCAGCATGGGCCTGGTGGTGGAGGGTTAAGACATGGCAAAGATCACCAAGCGTATGAAGGCCGCCCAGGCCGCTGTGCAGCCGGGCAAGGTCTACGGGCTGGAAGACGCCCTGAACATCGTCAAGAGCAACGCCAAGGCCAAGTTCGTCGAGTCCGTCGACGTGGCCGTGCGCCTGGGCATCGACGCGAAGAAGTCGGACCAGGGCGTGCGCGGTTCCTCGCTGCTGCCGCACGGCACCGGCAAGACCATCAAGGTCGCCGTGTTCTGCCCGCCGGGCGAGAAGGCCGAGGCCGCCAAGGCCGCCGGTGCCGACGCGGTCGGCATGGATGACCTGGCCGAGCGCATGCAGGGCGGCGACCTCGACTTCGGTCGCGTGATCGCCACGCCGGACGCGATGCGCGTGGTCGGCAAGCTGGGCCAGTTGCTCGGTCCGCGCGGCCTGATGCCGAACCCGAAGGACGGCTCGGTCACCGCCGACGTGGTCACCGCGGTGAAGAACGCCAAGGCGGGCCAGGTGAAGTTCCGCAACGACAAGGCGGGCATCATCCACGCCACCATCGGCAAGGCCAGCTTCGAGGCCGCGCAGCTCGCCGACAACCTCAACGCGCTGATCGCCGACCTGCTCAAGGCCAAGCCGGCGGCCGCCAAGGGCCAGTACCTGCAGAAGGTCGCCCTGTCCAGCACGATGGGCGTGGGCGTGCCGGTCGACACCTCGTCGCTGAGCGCGGCTACCGCCAAGTAAGACAAGTTCAAGCCCTCCGCGCCTGGCTGGGTGCGGAGGAAGTTTTTGAAGGCAGTCCCGGCTCCAAGTCGGGGCAGCCGTCAAAGACCGCAGGCGCGATCGATGCGCGACGACGACGGGCAGGGAGCTCGTTACTGGCAGGGAATCGCCGTCGCCGCTTCACCTCGACCGCTTAATCGGCCGCAAGGCCAGCCGGCGTAGATGGTGCAGCCCTTCTCTGGAATGCATGTTCTGGAAAGGCCACCACCCGGGACGCATCGCGTCCCCGACGTCACGGACGGCGTCGCCCAGGACCGCGAGCGGCAGGAGCCGTGAGCGGAGTTCTAAGTGGAGGAGTGCAATGGCTCTCAATCTGACCCAGAAGCAAGAAGTAGTCGCCGAGCTGGCAGACGTCGCCGCCAAGGCCCACTCCTTGGTCGCCGCCGAGTACGCGGGCACCACGGTCGAACAGATGACCGCGATGCGCAAGAAGGCCCGCGAGTCGGGCGTGTTCCTGAAGGTCGTCAAGAACACGCTGGTGTCGCGCGCCGTGGCCGGTACCGAGTTCGAGGTCGTCAAGGACGCCCTGACCGGTCCGCTGCTGTACGCGTTCTCGACCGAGGAACCCGGTGCCGCCGGGCGTCTGATCAAGGAATTCGCCAAGACCAACGACAAGCTCAAGCCGCGGCTCGTCGCGGTGGAAGGCAAGCTGCTGCCCGCCGCGCACGTCGACGTGCTGGCCGCGCTGCCGACCCGCGAACAGGCGCTGGCCATGCTGGCCCGCGTGCTGGCCGAGCCGGCGACGATGTTCGCCCGCGTGGTCAAGGCCGTGGCCGACAAGCAGGGTGGTGGCGAAGTCGCCGCCGAAGCCCCGGCCGAAGCCTGATCCGACGACCCTTTCCAAACGAAAAAATTTCCAGAGGTAAAAGCAAATGTCCCTGACCAACGAACAGATCGTTGAAGCCGTCGCCGCCAAGTCGCTGATGGAAGTGATGGACCTGGTGAAGGCCATCGAAGAGAAGTTCGGCGTGACCGCCGCCGCCCCGGTGATGGTCGCCGCCGGCCCGGCCGCCGCTGGCCCGGCTGCCGAGGAGCAGACCGAGTTCGACGTGATCCTGAAGTCCGCCGGCGACAAGAAGGTCGACGTGATCAAGGCCGTCCGCGCCATCACCGGCCTGGGCCTGAAGGAAGCGAAGGACCTGACCGAGGCCGGTGGCGTCGTGAAGGAAGCCGCTTCGAAGGAAGACGCTGCCAAGTTCAAGAAGGACCTGGAAGCTGCCGGCGCCACGGTCGAACTGAAGTAATCGGCGCCTTGCGCGCCGTCAGTTTGGCTTAGCGTCAAGCGAGCCTGGGGGCGAAAGCTCCCGGGCTTTGCCCGTTGCAGAGGGGATGCCTGCATCAGCCGTGATCCGTCGCGGTCCCAAGGATCCCGGGAAAGCAGAAGGCAAGACTGAGAAGCCCGATGGCTTTTGACTCCTGCTTTTTGCCGTAAGCCGGCGGTTCTGCCCCGCCGGAAGCGACAGCCGATTTTTCATCATTAGCCGGTGTGTGCACCACCGGCGCCACTGCGAACCGAGGCGTCACCCCATGACCTACTCGTTTACCGAGAAAAAGCGCATCCGCAAGGATTTCGGCAAGCGCCCGCCCGTGCTGGGCGTGCCCAACCTGCTGACCATCCAGACCGATTCCTACCATGAGTTCCTGCAGGAGCACGTCGCGCCGAAGAAGCGCGAGGACAAGGGTCTGCACGCCGCGCTGAAGTCGGTGTTCCCGATCTCCAGCTATTCGGGCAACGCCGCGCTCGAGTACGTGGACTATCGCCTGGGCGAGCCCGCCTTCGACGAGCGCGAGTGCCGCAACCGCGGCATGACCTACGGTGCGCCGCTGCGCACCACCGTGCGCCTGGTGATCTACGACAAGGACAGCCCGGCCTCGAAGAAGGCGGTCAAGTACGTCAAGGAGCAGGAGGTCTACATGGGCGAGATCCCGCTCATGACCGAGACCGGCACCTTCATCATCAACGGCACCGAGCGCGTCATCGTCTCGCAGCTGCATCGTTCGCCGGGCGTGTTCTTCGACCATGACCGCGGCAAGACGCACAGCTCGGGCAAGCTGCTGTTCTCCGCCCGCGTGATCCCCTACCGCGGCTCCTGGCTGGACTTCGAGTTCGATCCGAAGGACGCGCTGTTCACCCGCATCGACCGTCGCCGCAAGCTGCCGGTGACGGTGCTGCTGCGCGCGCTCGGCTACTCGAACGAAGAGATGCTGGGCATCTTCTTCGAGCACAACGTGTTCCATCTGGGCAAGAAGGGCGGCACCACGCTGGAGCTGGTCGCCGAGCGCCTGCGCGGCGAGACGCTGACCTTCGACCTGGCGGTCGGCGGCAAGGTGCTGGTCGAGGCAGGCAAGCGCATCACCGCGCGCCACGTGCGCCAGCTGGCGGCCGAGAACATCACTGCGCTGGAAGTGCCGGACGACTATCCGGTCGGCCGCATCGTGGCCACCGACATCGTCGACAGCAAGACCGGCGAACTGCTGGCCTCGGCCAATGACGAGATCACCGCCGAGCAGCTGGAAGCCTTCCGCAAGGCGGGCATCGAAGTCGTGCCGACGCTGTACGTCAACGACCTGGACCGCGGCGCCTACATCTCGCACACCCTGCGCATCGACAACACCAAGACGCAGCTCGAGGCGCTGGTGGAGATCTACCGCATGATGCGCCCGGGCGAGCCGCCGACCAAGGACGCCGCGCAGAACCTGTTCTTCAACCTGTTCTTCACCTTCGACCGCTACGACCTGTCGGCGGTCGGCCGCATGAAGTTCAACCGCCGCGTGGGTCGCCAGGAGATCCTGGGGCCGGGCGTGCTGTACGACCACAAGTACTTTGCCGAGCGCAAGGAAGAGGCGGCGCAGGAGCTGGTCAAGCAGCTCGGCGAAACGTCCGACGTCCTCGACGTGCTCAAGGTGCTGATCGACATCAAGAACGGCCACGGCACGGTCGACGACATCGACCACCTGGGCAACCGCCGCGTGCGTTCGGTCGGCGAGATGGCGGAGAACACCTTCCGCATCGGCCTGGTGCGCGTCGAGCGCGCCGTGCGCGAACGTCTGTCGCTGGCCGAGTCCGAGGGGCTGACCCCGCAGGAGCTGATCAACGCCAAGCCGGTCGCGGCGGCGGTGAAGGAGTTCTTCGGCTCCTCGCAGCTCTCGCAGTTCATGGACCAGAACAACCCGCTGTCGGAAGTGACCCACAAGCGTCGCGTCTCGGCGCTCGGCCCGGGCGGCCTGACCCGCGAGCGCGCCGGCTTCGAAGTGCGCGACGTGCATCCGACCCACTACGGCCGCGTCTGCACCATCGAGACGCCGGAAGGCCCGAACATCGGCCTGATCAACTCGCTGGCCGTGTACGCCCGCACCAACGCCTACGGCTTCCTGGAGACGCCGTACCGCAAGGTCGCCAACGGCAAGGTCACCGACACCGTCGACTACCTGTCGGCGATCGAGGAAGGCGACCACGTCATCGCGCAGGCGAACTCGCCGCTGGACAAGCACGGCGCGTTCCTCGAGGACTTCGTGTCCTGCCGTTTCCGCGGCGAGTCCGAGCTGCGCCCGGCGTCCGAGGTCGACTACATGGACGTCTCGCCGATGCAGACCGTGTCGGTCGCGGCGGCGCTGGTGCCGTTCCTGGAGCACGATGACGCGAACCGCGCACTGATGGGCGCGAACATGCAGCGCCAGGCCGTGCCGACGCTGCGCTCGCAGACCCCGCTGGTCGGTACCGGCATCGAGCGCGCCGTGGCGCGCGACTCCGGTGTCATCGTCAGCGCCAAGCGCGGCGGCGTGATCGACCAGGTCGACGCGGCGCGCATCGTGGTGCGCGTGAACGAGGAAGAGGTCGGCGACAACGACGCCGGCGTCGACATCTACACGTTGACCAAGTACACCCGCTCCAACCAGAACACCAACCTCAACCAGCGCCCGCTGGTGAACGTCGGTGACGTGGTGGCCAAGGGCGACACGCTGGCGGACGGCTCGTCCACCGACCTGGGCGAGCTCGCGCTCGGCCAGAACATGCTGATCGCCTTCATGCCGTGGAACGGCTACAACTTCGAAGACTCGATCCTGCTCTCCGAGCGCGTCGTGCAGGAGGACCGCTACACCTCGATCCACATCGAGGAGCTGTCCTGCATCGCGCGTGACACCAAGCTGGGCGCCGAGGAAATCACCGCCGACATCCCGAACGTGGGTGAGCAGGCGTTGGCGCGTCTGGACGAGTCCGGCATCGTGTACATCGGCGCCGAGGTCAAGGCTGGCGACATCATGGTGGGCAAGGTGACGCCCAAGGGCGAGAGCCAGCTGACGCCGGAAGAGAAGCTGCTGCGCGCGATCTTCGGTGAGAAGGCGTCCGACGTGAAGGACAGCTCGCTGCGCGTGCCGCCGGGCATGGACGGCACCGTCATCGACGTGCAGGTGTTCACCCGCGACGGCATCGAGAAGGACAAGCGCGCCAAGCAGATCGAGGACATGGAGATCAAGCGGATCCGCAAGGACTTCGACGATCAGTTCCGCATCCTCGAGGGCGCGATCTACAACCGCATGCGCGCGCAGCTGGTCGGCCAGACCGCGATGAGCGGCCCGGGCGGCCTGAAGCGCGGTGCGGAAATCACCGACGCCTACCTGGACGGCCTGAAGAAGGACGACTGGTTCAAGATCAACGTCAAGGACGAGAGCGTCACCGAGTTCCTCGAGCGCGCGGCCGATCAGGTCAAGCGTCACAAGGAGGAGTTCGACCGCCGTTTCAAGGAGAAGCAGGGCAAGATCACCCAGGGCGACGACCTCGCGCCGGGCGTGCTCAAGATGGTCAAGGTGTTCCTGGCCGTGAAGCGCCGCATCCAGCCGGGTGACAAGATGGCCGGCCGCCACGGCAACAAGGGCGTGGTGTCCAACGTGGTGCCGGTCGAGGACATGCCGTTCATGGCCAACGGCGAGCCGGTCGACATCGTGCTCAACCCGCTGGGCGTGCCTTCGCGCATGAACATCGGCCAGGTGCTGGAGATGCATCTGGGCTGGGCCGCCAAGGGCCTGGGCCGGAAGATCCAGCGCATGCTCGAGGCGCAGGACAAGGTGGCGAAGGTTCGCGAGTTCCTGAACCAGATCTACAACCACCATGCCGCCGGCGCGGTGCAGCACGTGGACCTCAAGTCGCTGACCGACGAGGAGATCCTGACGCTGGCGAACAACCTGCAGGAAGGCGTGCCGATGGCCACGCCGGTGTTCGACGGTGCCGAGGAAACCGAGATCAAGGCAATGCTGAAGCTGGCGGATCTGCCCACGTCGGGCCAGACCACGCTGTTCGACGGCCGCACCGGCGAGGCGTTCGATCGCCCGATCACCGTCGGCTACATGCATTACCTGAAGCTCAACCACCTGGTCGACGACAAGATGCACGCGCGCTCCACCGGCCCGTACTCGCTGGTCACCCAACAGCCGCTGGGCGGCAAGGCGCAGTTCGGCGGCCAGCGCTTCGGCGAAATGGAAGTCTGGGCGCTGGAAGCCTACGGCGCGGCCTATACCCTGCAGGAAATGCTGACGGTGAAGTCCGATGACGTGCAGGGCCGCAACCAGATGTACAAGAACATCGTCGACGGCAACCACGAGATGGCGGCGGGCATGCCGGAGTCCTTCAACGTGCTGGTGAAGGAAATCCGCTCGCTCGGCATCGACATCGACCTGGAAGAGGTGAAGTGATCGTCGCGGCCCGGCGCGGAAGCGCGCCGGGCTGAAGACCAGCCTCAGCTTGCATCACGGACCTCTACCGAAGAATTTGCTCCGACCGGAGACACCCATGAAAGACCTGCTCAACCTTTTCAACCAGCAGCGCACCACGCCCGACTTCGACGCGATCAAGATCGCGCTGGCGTCGCCCGAGCTGATCCGCTCGTGGTCGTACGGCGAGGTGAAGAAGCCCGAGACGATCAACTACCGCACGTTCAAGCCCGAGCGTGACGGCCTGTTCTGCGCCGCCATCTTCGGCCCGGTGAAGGACTACGAGTGCCTGTGCGGCAAGTACAAGCGCATGAAGCACCGCGGCGTGGTCTGCGAGAAGTGCGGCACGGAAGTGACGCTGGCCAAGGTGCGCCGCGAGCGCATGGGCCACATCGAGCTGGCCAGTCCCACCGCGCACATCTGGTTCCTCAAGTCGCTGCCTTCGCGCATCGGCCTGATGCTGGACATGACCCTGCGCGACATCGAGCGCATCCTGTATTTCGAGGCCTACGTGGTCATCGATCCGGGCCTGACGGCGCTGGAGAAGGGCCAGCTGCTCAGCGAGGAGCAGTACCTGGAAGCGACCGAGGAGCACGGCGACGAGTTCGACGCCCGCATGGGCGCCGAGGCCGTCTACGAGTTGCTGAAGTCGATCGACCTGCAGGGCGAGGTGATCCGCCTGAAGGAAGAGATCGCCTCGACCAATTCCGAGACCAAGCTCAAGCGCCTCACCAAGCGCGTCAAGTTGATCGAGGCCTTCATCGAGTCGGGCAACAAGCCCGAGTGGATGGTCATGACCGTGCTGCCGGTGCTGCCGCCGGACCTGCGTCCGCTGGTGCCGCTGGATGGCGGCCGCTTCGCGACCTCCGACTTGAATGACCTGTACCGCCGCGTCATCAACCGCAACAACCGCCTCAAGCGCCTGCTCGAGCTCAATGCGCCCGACATCATCGTGCGCAACGAGAAGCGCATGCTGCAGGAGTCGGTCGACGCGCTGCTGGACAACGGCCGCCGCGGCCGTGCCATCACCGGCACCAACAAGCGCGCGCTGAAGTCGCTGGCCGACATGATCAAGGGCAAGCAGGGCCGGTTCCGCCAGAACCTGCTCGGCAAGCGCGTGGACTACTCCGGCCGTTCGGTGATCGTGGTCGGCCCGACGCTGCGCCTGCACCAGTGCGGCCTGCCCAAGAAGATGGCGCTGGAGCTGTTCAAGCCGTTCATCTTCGCCAAGCTGCAGGCCCGCGGCGAGGCCACCACCATCAAGGCCGCCAAGAAGCTGGTCGAGCGCGAAGAGCCGATGGTGTGGGACATCCTCGAAGAGGTGATCCGCGAGCATCCGGTGCTGCTCAACCGCGCCCCGACCCTGCACCGCCTCGGCATCCAGGCGTTCGAGCCGAAGCTGATCGAAGGCAAGGCCATCCAGCTGCATCCGCTGGTCTGTACCGCGTTCAACGCCGACTTCGACGGCGACCAGATGGCCGTGCACGTGCCGCTCTCGATCGAGGCGCAGCTGGAAGCGCGCGCCCTGATGATGGCGACCAACAACATCCTGTCGCCCGCCAACGGCGAGCCGATCATCGTGCCGACCCAGGACGTGGTGCTGGGCCTGTACTACATGACCCGCGAGCTGGTGAACGCCAAGGGCACCGGAATGGTGTTCTCGGGCATCGCCGAGGTGCGCCGCGCCTATGACAACCGTGCGGTCGAGCTGCACGCCAAGGTCAAGGTGCGCCTGAAGCAGGTGAACATCGCCGATGACGGCGAGCGCACCAGCAAGGTCTCGCTGGTCGAGACCACCGTGGGCCGTGCGCTGCTGGCCGAGATCATGCCCGAGGGCCTGCCCTTCGAGCTGGCCAACACGGAGCTGACCAAGAAGAACATCTCGCGCCTTATCAACGCCTGCTACCGCCGCCTTGGCCTCAAGGAGACCGTGGTGTTCGCGGACCAGCTGATGTACACCGGCTTCCGCTTCGCCACCCGCGCGGGCATCTCGATCGGCATCGATGACATGATCATCCCGGACGAGAAGAAGGGGATCCTGGAAGAGGCCGAGAAGGAAGTGGTCGAGATCCAGGAGCAGTACCAGTCGGGCCTGGTCACCGCCGGCGAGCGCTACAACAAGGTTGTCGACATCTGGTCGCGCACCAACGAGCTGGTCGCCAAGGCGATGATCGACGGCATCGGTACCGAAAAGGTGACCGACGCCGAGGGCAAGACGGTCAACCAGAAGTCGATGAACTCGCTGTACATCATGGCCGACTCCGGCGCGCGCGGTAGCGTGGCGCAGATCCGCCAGCTGGCCGGCATGCGTGGCCTGATGGCCCGCCCGGACGGCTCGATCATCGAGACCCCGATCAAGGCCAACTTCCGCGAAGGCCTGAACGTGCTGCAGTACTTCAACTCGACCCACGGCGCCCGCAAGGGCCTGGCGGATACCGCGTTGAAGACCGCCAACTCCGGCTACCTGACCCGTCGTCTGGTGGACGTGGCGCAGGATGTGGTTGTCACCGAGACCGATTGCGGCACCGAGGACGGCATCCTGATGCAGCCGATCGTCGAAGGCGGTGACGTGGTCGAGCCGTTGCGCGAGCGCGTGCTGGGCCGCGTGGTAGTCGAGGACGTCTACGGCCCGGGCAACGACGATGATCCGATCGTCACCCGCGACACCTTGCTGGACGAGGCGCTGGTGGAGAAGCTGGACAAGGCCGGCGTGCAGTCGATCAAGGTGCGTTCGCCGATCACCTGCGAGGCGAGCCACGGCGTGTGCGCGCTGTGCTACGGCCGCGATCTGGCCCGTGGCCACCTGGTCAACATGGGCGAGGCCGTGGGCGTGGTCGCCGCGCAGTCGATCGGCGAGCCCGGCACCCAGCTGACCATGCGTACCTTCCACATCGGTGGCGCGGCCTCCCGTGCCGCCGCGGTGGACAACGTCTCGGTCAAGACCACCGGCACGCTGAAGTTCAACAACCTCAAGACCGTGCAGCACGCGCAGGGCCACCTGGTGGCGGTGTCGCGTTCGGGCGAGGTGTCGGTGATCGACGCCAACGGCCGCGAGCGCGAGCGCTACAAGGTGCCCTACGGCGCGACCATCTCGGTCAAGGACGGCGCAGCGGTCAAGGCCGGCCAGACCGTGGCCAACTGGGATCCGCACACCCACCCGATCGTCTCGGAAGTGGCCGGTACCGTGCGCTTCATCGACTTCATCGATGGCGTCACCGTGCAGAGCCAGACCGACGAGCTGACCGGCCTGGAATCGGCGGTGGTGACCGATCCAAAGCGTCGCGGCACCGCGGCCAAGGATCTGCGCCCGATCGTGCGCCTGGAAGACGCCAAGGGTCGCGAGCTGAAGCTGCCGGGTACCGACGTACCGGCCCAGTACATGCTGCCGGCCGGTGCGATCGTGTCGATCCAGAACGGCGTGGAAGTAGGCGTGGGCGACGTGGTTGCGCGTATCCCGCAGGAGACCTCCAAGACTCGCGACATCACCGGTGGTCTGCCGCGCGTGGCCGATCTGTTCGAGGCACGCAAGCCGAAGGAGCCGGCGATCCTGGCCGAGCGCTCCGGTGTGGTCAGCTTCGGCAAGGACACCAAGGGCAAGCAGCGCCTGATCATCAAGGACGCCGACGGCAACGAGCACGAGGAGCTGATCCCGAAGTGGCGCCAGGTCATCGTGTTCGAGGGCGAGCACGTGGAGAAGGGCGAGACCGTCGTCGACGGCGAGCCCAATCCGCATGACATCCTGCGCCTGCTGGGCGTGGAGCCGTTGGCGGCGTACCTGGTCAAGGAGATCCAGGACGTCTATCGCCTGCAGGGCGTGAAGATCAACGACAAGCACATCGAAGCGATCATTCGCCAGATGCTGCGCAAGGTCGAGATCACCGAGCCGGGCGAAAGCCACTACCTGCGCGGCGAGCAGGTCGAGCGCGTGCGGATCAACGAGGAGAACGAGCGCGCCGAGGGCAAGGGCGAGCGTCCGGCCGAGTACCAGTCGGTGCTGCTGGGCATCACCAAGGCGTCGCTGGCGACCGAATCGTTCATCTCGGCCGCTTCCTTCCAGGAGACCACCCGCGTCCTCACCGAGGCGGCGGTCCGCGGCACCCGCGATACCTTGCGGGGCCTCAAGGAAAATGTTATTGTCGGCCGTCTGATTCCGGCAGGTACGGGTCTGGCGTACCACGCGCAGCGTCGTCGCCAGGGCGGTCTGACCGCCTCGGAGCTGGAAACCCTTTCCGGCTCTTCCTCCGCGGTGTCGTTTGCGGAGGCCACTGCCGGTAGCGATGAAGGTGTCGAGTAAGCCTTGAGGGGCGTCGCTCGCTGACATACGAAATGAGGTGCACGGATGCACCTCGTGTTCGGGCCATGGACGACAGGGCGTTACCTTGCCTGGTGCAAGGCGCCCATGTTAAATTCCCGCTTCTTGGCAGACCGAGTTTCGGTCTGCCTTTATGTTTCTCAGGAAAAGCTTCGCATGACGACAGTCAACCAGTTGGTGCGCAAGAACCGCAGCCCGAAGACCTACAAGAGCGCTTCGCCGGCCCTGCAGAGCAGCCCGCAGCGTCGCGGCGTCTGCACGCGCGTGTACACGACCACCCCGAAGAAGCCGAACTCGGCGTTGCGCAAGGTCGCCAAGGTGCGCCTGACCAACGGTTACGAGGTCATCAGTTACATCGGTGGCGAAGGCCACAACCTGCAGGAGCACTCGGTCGTGCTGATCCGCGGCGGCCGCGTGAAGGACCTGCCGGGCGTGCGCTACCACACCGTGCGCGGCAGCCTCGATTGCGCGGGCGTGGCCAAGCGTCGCCAGGCCCGCTCCAAGTACGGCGCCAAGCGCCCGAAGAAGTAATCCACCCGTCGCGGGTGTGCGGCCACGGATGGCTGCTTATCGAGCGGACGGGGCGTCTGCGCAAAACAAACATGCGGCCAGGGTGGCCGCTTTTCCGGCGGACAAGGGTGTCCGCGAAAATCACGGACTCCAAACATGTCGCGTAAAGGTTCCCATCCCGCCCGCCTGGTCCTGCCGGACCCCAAGCACGGCAGCCAGCTGATCGCCCGCTTCATCAACATGGTGATGAAGAGCGGCAAGAAGTCGGTCGCCGAAAGCATCGTCTACGGCGCGCTGGATCATCTGGGTGAAAAGAACGCCGAGCCGGTGGCTCTGGTCGAGAAGGCGCTGGGCAACGTCGCCCCGGCGGTCGAGGTGAAGTCCCGCCGCGTCGGTGGTGCCACCTACCAGGTGCCGGTCGAAGTGCGTCCGGGCCGCCGCATGGCGCTGGCGATGCGCTGGGTGATCGACGCGGCGCGCAAGCGCGGCGAGACCTCGATGCCGCGCAAGCTGGCTGCCGAGCTGCTGGAAGCCTCGGAGAACCGCGGCGGCGCGATCAAGAAGCGCGAAGAAACGCACCGCATGGCGGAAGCCAACAAGGCCTTCTCGCACTACCGCTGGTAAGCGGTTTGCCTTGCCGCCGCTTCCGGCGGCGGCAGGGAGCCACTCCGCCGTTCGCGGCGGATTTCTCATAGAAACTGTGGCCCGGACGGCCGCAATGAATCGAGGGCAGGGTTGCCCTGTACAGGTAAACATCCATGGCACGCACCACTCCCATCGAGCGCTACCGCAACTTCGGCATCATGGCCCACATCGATGCCGGCAAGACCACCACCACGGAGCGCATCCTGTTCTACACCGGCGTCAGTCACAAGATTGGCGAGGTGCATGACGGTGCGGCCACCATGGACTGGATGGAGCAGGAGCAGGAGCGCGGCATCACCATCACTTCCGCGGCCACCACGGCGTTCTGGAAGGGCATGGACCGCTCGTTGCCCGAGCACCGCTTCAACATCATCGACACCCCCGGGCACGTCGACTTCACCATCGAAGTCGAGCGTTCGCTGCGCGTGCTCGACGGCGCCGTGTTCGTGCTGTGCGCGGTCGGCGGCGTGCAGCCGCAGTCCGAGACCGTGTGGCGCCAGGCCAACAAGTACAAGGTGCCGCGCCTTGCGTTCGTCAACAAGATGGATCGCACCGGTGCCAACTTCTACAAGGTCGTCGACCAGCTGAAGTCGCGCCTGGGCGCCAACCCCGTACCGATGCAGGTGCCGATCGGCGCCGAGGACAACTTCGACGGCGTGGTCGACCTCATCAAGATGAAGGCGATCATCTGGGACATGGAATCCCAGGGCATGAAGTTCGAATACCAGGACATCCCGGCCAACCTTGCGGACAAGGCCGCCGAGGCACGCAGCTACATGGTCGAGTCGGCCGCCGAGGCGTCCGAGGAACTGATGAACAAGTACCTCGAGGGCGGCGAGCTCTCCGAGGCCGAGATCATCGAGGGCCTGCGCCAGCGCACGCTGTCGAGCGAGATCATCCCGGTCTACTGCGGCACGGCGTTCAAGAACAAGGGCGTCCAGGCGATGCTCGACGCGGTGGTGAACCTGCTGCCGTCGCCCGCCGACCGTCCGCCGGTCACCGGCGTGGACGACGACGACAACGACGCGACCCGCACGGCGGACGACAATGCGCCGTTCTCCGCGCTCGCCTTCAAGATCATGACCGACCCGTTCGTCGGCTCGCTGACGTTCTTCCGTGTCTATTCGGGCACGCTGAATGCCGGTGACCAGGTCTACAACCCGGTCAAGTCCAAGAAGGAGCGCATCGGCCGCATCCTGCAGATGCACGCGAACGAGCGTCACGAGCTGAAGGAAGTCCGCGCGGGCGACATCGCCGCCGCGGTCGGCCTGAAGGACGTGACGACCGGCGATACGCTGTGCGCGCAGGACCACATCATCACCCTGGAGCGCATGACGTTCCCGGAGCCGGTGATCTCGATGGCGGTCGAGCCGAAGACCAAGTCCGACCAGGAGAAGATGGGCATCGCCCTCGGTCGCCTGGCCGCGGAGGATCCGTCCTTCCGCGTGCGCACGGACGAGGAATCGGGCCAGACCATCATCTCGGGCATGGGCGAGCTCCACCTGGACATTCTGGTGGACCGCATGAAGCGTGAGTTCAACGTCGAAGCGAATGTCGGCAAGCCTCAGGTGGCTTATCGCGAGACGATCCGCGCGTCGGACGTCAAGTCGGACTACAAGCACGCCAAGCAGTCGGGCGGCAAGGGTCAGTACGGTCACGTCGTGATCGAGCTGTCGCCGATGACCGAGGAAGAGCGCAAGAGCCCGGACGTCAAGGACGATTTCCTGTTCGTCAACGAGATCACCGGTGGCGTGATTCCGAAGGAGTTCATCCCGTCGGTCGAAAAGGGCCTGCGCGAAACCATTACCAGCGGACCGCTGGCCGGCTTCCCGGTGGTGGGCGTCAAGACCAAGCTCGTGTTTGGTTCCTACCATGACGTCGACTCGTCGGAAATGGCGTTCAAGCTCGCTGCGTCGATGGCCTTCAAGCAGGGCTTCGCCAAGGCGAACCCGGTCCTGCTCGAGCCGATGATGAAGGTCGAGGTGGTCACGCCCGAAGAGTACGTCGGTGACGTGATGGGCGATCTGAGCCGTCGCCGCGGCCTGCTGCAGGGCCAGGACGACACGCCCTCGGGCAAGACCATCAATGCGATGGTGCCGCTGGGCGAGATGTTCGGCTATGCGACCACCATCCGTTCGCTGACCCAGGGTCGCGCGACGTTCACGATGGAGTTCGACCACTACGCCGAGGCTCCGAACAACATTGCCGAGCAAGTGATCAAGAAGGCCTGATAAGGCCTTCCTCTCCAAACAACATCGTTCTTTTCTAGAGGTTTGAAGTCATGGCAAAGGGTAAATTCGAACGCACCAAGCCGCACGTGAACGTGGGCACGATCGGCCACGTGGACCACGGCAAGACGACGCTGACGGCGGCGCTGACCAAGGTGGGCGCCGAGCGTTTCGGTGGC
>NZ_JBCNYA010000047.1:0-16916 GCF_049727805.1 Frateuria sp. YIM B11624 | reverse complement strand
GGTGGGCTTCAGCCCACCATCGTCGTGCCGGGATGGTGGGCTGAAGCCCACCCTACACATGCCCCTACCGGTTCATGCCAGCAGGAACGCCAGCGCTTCCGCGCAGGACTGCTCCACCTTCAGGCTGAGCAACGGATCGGCCCGCGTGCGCCCCAGGTTCACCGCCGCCACCGGCTTGCCGGCGCGCGCCGCGGCATGCACGAAGCGGTAGCCGGAGAACACCATCAGCGAAGAGCCCACCACCAGCATGGCGTCAGCGGCTTCCAGCGCCTGCATCGCATCGGTCACGCGTTCGCGCGGCACATTCTCGCCGAAGAACACCACGTCGGGCTTGAGCACGCCGCCGCAGGCGGGGCAGGGTGGAATGACGAAGTCGCCGAAGTGCGCCGCCTCCAGGTCGGCATCGCCGTCGGGGGCCTCGGTCGCATCCAGTGCGGCCCAGGCCGGATTGAGGCGTGCCAGTTCCTGCTGGAACGCCTCGCGCGGCAGTCGCCGCTCGCAACCCATGCAGCGCACCTGGTCCAGCCGCCCGTGCAGGTCGACCACCTGGCGGCTGCCGGCGCGCTGGTGCAGGCCGTCCACGTTCTGCGTCACCAGCAACCCGAGCCGGCCGGTCGCCTCCAGCCGCTGCAGCGCATGGTGGGTGCCATTGGGCTGTGCCTGCCCGAAGTGCCGCCAGCCGACCAGGCTGCGCGCCCAGTAGCGCCGACGCGTGTGCTCCTCGCCCATGAAGGCCTGGAAGGTCACCGGCGGCGCGCGCTTCCAGCCACCGTCCGCGTCACGGTAGTCGGGGATGCCCGAGTCGGTGCTGCAGCCGGCGCCGGTCAACACGAACAGGCGTGGGTGGGCGTCGATGAAATCGGCAAGGGAAGTGGTCGGCATGGCGACCAGTATCACCCGGACCGGATGCGTCATCGACTGCTTGCCTTGCGGACGCCTTTTCGCGCCTAGCGGCGGTCTCGCGCCCAGCAGGTATGCGAGCGGTTTACACGCATCTCATCTTTCCGTGACGACGCCTTCAGCGCACGCACACGAAGATGGCCTCGCTGCCGCAGTCGCGGCCACGGGTGATGCGATGAGCCAGTCCGACCGGACCTTGAACACGATCAACGACAGAGATCCGTTCGCGATGCGGTACTGGTCCAAGCAATTGCGCATCTCCGAGCATGACCTGCGCGAGGCGATCGCCGCGGTCGGCACCAGCACGCAGGCGGTTCGCCAGTACACCAACCGGCCGCAGGCCAGCCATGCGGACAGGCCGCGCGGCGCCAGCCGCCGACGCGGCGACTGATGGCCCGGCGCAAGGGGACAGCGGACGTGCCTGCCAGCCCCGGCACCGAGCGCCCGCGCAAGCGCCCATCCAGCGTCGCGGCCAGCCCATCCTCGCCTCCGGGAGACGCCATGCCCGCACCTGCGGCCGCGCCGCCGCGCATCCTCAGCCTGCCCGCCGGGCTCTATGCGGACGCCAGCGGGGCGCGCATTCCCTGGTTCGAGCGTGCGGCGGAGCTCGGCTTCAGCCACGTGCTCGCGCCCGCCACGTTGCTGGACGAAGGCATCGCTGCGATCGACACGATGGCGCGCGCCTGCCGCGACCACGGCCTGGGCCTGCTGCTCGACGTGGACGTGGCAGTGCCGTTGCCGGCGGACGCGCCCATCCGCGCCGAACACCCGGACTGGTTCCATGCATTGCCCGACCCGACCGTGCTACCCGACCCGCGCCGGCCGGCTGCCGAGGCCGGCGTGCGCTGGCGCCTGCACGATGATGCGGTGGCGCCGGAGGCGCTGGCATGGTGGTGCGAGCGGCTGCGCGACGCGCTGCAGGCGGGCGCGGCCGGATTGCGGCTGCTGTCGCTGGATGCGGCGCCGGCGGCGTGGTGGGCGCACCTGGTCGACGGGCTGCACGGCAAGGCGCCGCAGGCCTTGCTGCTGGGCTGGACGCAGGGGCTGTCGCCGGCCGAGCTGGCGCCGCTCGCCGGCATCGGTTTCGATTTCGCGTTCTGCTCGGCCGAGTGGTGGGATTTCCGTGCCGGCTGGCTGGCCCGCGAACTGCGCCGAGTAAGCGAAGTCGCTCCGCCGCTGGCCTGTGCCGCCGCGCCTTTCGGCGATCCCGCCGCCGACCGCGGCTTCGGCGAGCGCGTGCTGGCCGAGCGGCATCGCCGCCGCGCCGCGTGGTTCGCCGCGGCATGCTCCGGCGGTTGGCTGATGCCCGCCGGCTTCGCGCACGACGAGGCGCAGGGCCTGGACCTGGCCGGCGACGTCCGCGCCATCAACGACTGGTTGCGCGGCCTCGACGCGCCGTCGCGCGAATCGGCCGCCATCCACACCGACGACGGCTGGATCGGCGTGCTGCGCGACCAGGGTGATCGCGCATGGCTGGCCCTCTTCAACGCCCGGCTGGATACCGCCACACCGGTCGAGCTCGGCGCCGTCGCCGGCGGTGCCGCCAGCGCGTACGGCGACTGGACCGCCCCCGACGGTGCGCCCGCCACCGAACCCGTCACGCTGACCGCCGGCGAGGTACGCCTCCTCGAGGGCACACGGACCCGTCCGGTCGCCACGCGCGGCAGCGCCACCGCGCACAAGCAGGCGCTGGCCGGTGCCACGCAGGCACCGCGCATCGCCATCGAGGCGGTCACGCCACACGTCGACGACGGTCGCTTCGCGATCAAGCGCGTCGTCGGCGACCCGGTGACGGTGGAGGCCGACGTGTTCATGGATGGCCACGACAAGCTCGCCGTGGCCTTGCGCTGGCGCGCCCTCGACGAGAAGCAGTGGCACGAGCAGCGCATGGAGCCGCTGGGCAACGACCGCTACCGCGCCCGGTTCACGCCCAGCCGCATGGGCCGCCACGAATACACCGTGCAGGCCTGGCGCGATGCCTACGCCAGCTACCGCCACGAGATCGTGGCCAAGCACGACGCCGGCGTGCCGATCGCGCTGGAAATGCGCGAAGGCCAGCACCTGGTCGAGCAGACCGCGGCAGGCACCGCACCGGCGAAACGCAAACCGCTGCGTGCCCTGGCGGCGGCGCTGGCCAAGGCCGACGACGACGAGGCCCGCTACCGGCTGCTGATCGCCGAGGACGCCGCCCGTGCAATGGCCGAGGGCGACCTGCGTGCGTTCGCAGTGGAACATTCGCCGCTGCCACTGGAAGTCGACCGCCGCTCCGCGCAGTTCGCCAGTTGGTACGAATTGTTCCCGCGTTCGATCACCGACAGTCCCGGCCGCCACGGCACGTTCCGCGACGTGATCGGACGCTTGCCGGCGATCCAGGCGATGGGCTTCGACGTGCTGTACTTCCCGCCCATCCACCCGATCGGTCGCGCCTTCCGCAAGGGCCGCAACAACACGCTGACCCCGGACGAACACGATCCCGGCAGCCCCTACGCGATCGGCTCGGCCGAGGGCGGCCACACGGCCATCCATCCGGAGCTGGGCACCATCGAGGACTTCCGCGCCCTGCGCGACGCGGCGCAGGCGCACGGCCTGGAGCTGGCACTGGACTTCGCCATCCAGTGCTCGCCCGACCATCCGTGGCTCGCCGAGCACCCCGAGTGGTTCGACTGGCGCCCGGACGGCAGCCTGCGCTACGCGGAGAACCCGCCGAAGAAATACCAGGACATCGTCAACGTCGACTTCTACGAGGAAGGCGCGATCCCCTCGCTGTGGCAGGCGCTGTGCGACGTGGTGCTGTACTGGGCGGGCGAGGGCGTGCGCACCTTCCGCGTGGACAACCCGCACACCAAGCCGTTCCCGTTCTGGGAGTGGATGATCGCGCGCGTGCGCAGCGACTATCCCGACGCGCTGTTCCTGTCCGAGGCCTTCACCCGGCCCAAGCCGATGTACCGGCTGGCCAAGCTCGGCTTCAGCCAGTCGTACACGTACTTCACCTGGCGGCACACCAGGCAGGAGTTCACCGACTACCTCACCGAGCTGACGCAGGGGCCGCCGCGCGAGTTCTTTCGCCCCAACTTCTTCGTCAACACGCCGGACATCAATCCGTACTTCCTGCAGCATTCGGGCCGCAGCGGCTTCCTGATCCGCGCCGCGCTGGCGACCACGCTGTCGGGCCTGTGGGGCATGTATTCGGGCTTCGAACTGTGCGAGTCGGTGCCGATCCCGGGCAAGGAGGAATACCTCGACTCGGAGAAATACGAGATCAAGCCGCGCGACTGGGAAGCGCCCGGCAACATCGTCGCCGAGATCACCCGGTTGAACGCGATCCGCCGCGAGCAGCCGGCGCTGCAGAGCCACCTCGGCGTGCGCTTCCTGCGTGCCGACAACGAGCAGGTCTTGTTCTTCGAGAAATCCCTGTCCAGAAGCGGCGGGGCCCCCGGCGGCCGCGACCGCGTGCTGGTGGCGATCAACCTCGATCCGCACCATGCGCAGGCGACCGACCTGCACCTGCCGCTGGCCGACTGGGGCGTGGCCGAGGACGCGCCGCTCACCGTCGAGGACCTGCTGCACGACGCCACGCTCACCTGGCGCGGCGGTCGCCAGCACGTGTGGCTGGGGCAGGGCATGCCCTACGCGATCTGGCGGGTGGAGGCATGAGCATGCCGACCGCCGGCCCGCACGCGCCCGGCCCACGCTGCCGTTTCCAAGGTGCAGGGAGCCCCGCATGAGCGCGCATCCGAAGACCGCCAAGCGCAGCTTCACCAGCGACCCGCTCTGGTACAAGGACGCGATCATCTACCAGGTGCACGTCAAGTCGTTCTTCGATGCCAACGACGACGGCGTGGGCGACTTCCAGGGCCTGATCGACAAGCTCGACTACATCGCCGAGCTGGGCGTCAACACGCTCTGGCTGCTGCCGTTCTACCCGAGCCCGCGCCGCGACGACGGCTACGACATCTCCGAGTACAAGGCGGTCCATCCGGACTACGGCAAGCTCGGCGACGCCAAGCGCTTCATCGCGGCGGCGCACGCACGCGGCCTGCGCGTGATCACCGAGCTGGTGATCAACCACACCTCCGACCAGCATCCCTGGTTCCAGCGCGCGCGCCTGGCCAAGCCGGGCTCGGCCGCGCGCAACTTCTACGTGTGGTCGGACACCGACCAGGCGTACTCGGGCACGCGCATCATCTTCCTCGACACCGAGAAGTCGAACTGGACCTGGGACGCGGTCGCCGGCCAGTACTTCTGGCACCGCTTCTTCTCGCACCAGCCGGACCTCAACTTCGACAACCCCGCGGTGATCAAGGCCGTGCTCGGGGTGATGCGCTTCTGGCTGGACATCGGCGTCGACGGCCTGCGACTGGACGCGGTGCCGTACCTGATCGAACGCGAGGGCACCAACAACGAGAACCTGCCCGAGACGCACGACATCCTCAAGCTGATCCGCAAGGAGATCGACGAGCACTACCCCGACCGCATGCTGCTGGCCGAGGCCAACCAGTGGCCGGAGGACACGCAGGACTACTTCGGCGACGGCGACGAATGCCACATGGCGTTCCATTTCCCGCTGATGCCGCGCATGTACATGGCGATCGCGCGCGAGGACCGCTTCCCGATCACCGACATCATGCGCCAGACGCCGGCGATCCCGGACAACTGCCAGTGGGCGATCTTCCTGCGCAACCACGACGAGCTGACGCTCGAGATGGTCACCGACACCGAGCGCGACTACCTCTGGCAGACCTACGCCAGCGACCAGCGCGCACGCATCAACCTCGGCATACGCCGTCGCCTCGCGCCGCTGATGGAGCGCGACCGCCGCCGCATCGAACTGATGAACTCGCTGCTCATGACCATGCCCGGCACGCCGGTGCTGTACTACGGCGACGAGCTGGGCATGGGCGACAACATCCACCTGGGCGACCGCGACGGCGTGCGCACGCCGATGCAGTGGTCGATGGACCGCAACGGCGGCTTCTCGCGTGCCGACCCGGCGCGGCTGGTGCTGCCGCCGATCATGGACCCGCTGTACGGCTACCAGGCGGTCAACGCCGAGGCGCAGGCGCGCGACCCGCACTCGCTGCTCAACTGGACCCGCCGCGTACTCGCGGTGCGCAAGCGCTACAGGGCGTTCGGCCGCGGCAGCATCCGCTTCCTCTATCCGGGCAACCGCAAGATCCTCGCCTACCTGCGCGAGTTCGAGGACGAGCAGGTGCTGTGCGTGGCCAACATGTCGCGCACGCTGCAGGCGGTCGAGCTGGACCTGGGCGCGTTCGAGGGCCGCGTGCCGGTGGAGATCGTCGGCGGCACCACCTTCCCGCCGATCGGCCGGCTGCCCTATCTGCTGACCCTGCCGCCGTTCGGCTTCTACGGCTTCCAGTTGTGCGCCAACGCCCAGATGCCGCCGTGGCACCAGGTACCGGCCGAGCCGATGCCCGACTTCGAGACGCTGGTGCTGCGCGGGCCGCTGGTGGAAGGGCCGGTGATGGCGCACCACCGCGGCGCGCTGGAGCGCGACGTGCTCCCCGCCTATCTCGGCCGGCGCCGCTGGTTCGGCGCCAAGGATCGCGGCATCCGCGCGATCACCATGATGTACAGCCAGCCGTGGCCCGACCGTGGCGAGGACCTGGTCATCTCCGAGATCGAGGCCTGGCTCGACGACGGCACCAGCGAGCGCTACTGCCTGCCGCTGGGCATCATCTGGGAGGACGAGAACCCGCCCGCGCGTGCGCAGCAACTGGCGCTGGCGCGCGTGCGCCGCGGCCGCCGCGTCGGCTACCTCACCGACGGCTTCGTGCTGGACGCCTTCGTTTCCGGCCTGCTGCGCGGCCTGCGCCAGCGCATGGAACTGCCGCTCAAGCGCGGCGGCATGATCCGTTTCACCGGCACCGCCGCGCTGGATGCGATCGACTTTCCCGTCGAATTCGAAAACCGCTGGCTGTCGGCCGAGCAGTCCAACAGCTCGGTGATCGTGCACGAGCGCGGCATGCTCAAGCTGTACCGGCACATCTCCCACGGCATCAACCCCGAGCTGGAGATGGGCCGCCACCTGACCCGCGTGGGCTACGCCAATACGCCGCCGCTGCTGGGCGAGGTGCTGCACGTGGGCGCCGACGGCATTCCCTCGGCGCTGGCGGTGCTGCAGGGCTTCGTGCGCAACCAGGGCGACGCCTGGCGCTGGACGCTGGACTACCTGCTGCGCACCTGGGACGAGTTCAGCCATGCGGCGGACGACGCCTCGCGGGCCGAGATCCTGGCCGACTACGACAGCTTCGCCGCCGCCGTCGGCACGCGCCTGGGCGAACTGCATGCCGTCCTCGCGCAGCCGAGCGAGGACGAGGCCTTCCAGCCGGTGACCGCCGGCGATGCCGACGTGGACAGCTGGGCGGCCGAGGCCCGCGCGCAGCTGCAGCGCGCGACCGAAGCGCTGGCGACACTCGATCCGGAGGACGCCGCCCTGCGTGAACAGCGCGAGCGCCTGTTCCAGCGCCGCCCCGCGCTCGAACAGCGCATCGACAGCCTGGCCCGCCACGGCGAGGGCGCGCTGCGCACGCGCGTGCACGGCGACTTCCACCTGGGCCAGGTACTGGTGGTGCAGGGCGATGCCTGGCTGATCGACTTCGAAGGCGAGCCGGCACGTCCGCTGCAGGACCGCCGCATCAAGACCACGCCGCTGCGCGACGTCGCCGGCTTCCTGCGCTCGCTCGACTACGTCGCCGCCGTCGCACTGCGCGGCGAGGAAGGCGTGGCGCCGATCGAGGATCCATTGTTCGCGCCGTTCCTCGAACGCTTCCGCCTGCGCGCGTCCGAAGTGTTCCTCGGCGCGTACGTGGCCGTGCTGGAACGCGCGCCGGTGCGCTGGGTCGCCGCCGAGGCGCTGGTGCCGATGCTGCAGCTCTTCCTGCTCGACAAGGCCGCCTACGAGATCGCCTACGAGGCGGCCAACCGTCCCGGCTGGCTGGGCGTGCCGCTGCAGGGCCTGCTGCGGCTGGCCGACGAGGCCGCCATCGGCAGGGCGGGCGCGTGAACGGGCGGCTGCTCGACCCGGGCGCGGCGCAGGCACTGCTGCAGGCGCGCCACGGCGATCCGTTCGCCGTACTCGGACCGCATCGGCTCGACGGCCAGCGCGTGGTGCGCACGCTGCAACCGGGTGCGCAGCGTGTCGAGGCGATCGACATGCAAGGCCACGTGCTGGCGTCGCTGGAACCCCTCGCCGACGGGCTGTTCGCCGGCACGGTGCCCGGCGAGGACCGCTACCGGCTGCGCGTGCACTGGCCCGGCGGTGTGCAGGACCTCGACGATCCCTATGCCTTCGGCGCCCTGCTGGCGGACCACGACCTAGACCTGCTGGCGCGGGGCGAGCATCCGCAGGTCCATCGCCAGCTCGGTGCGCACCCGATCGAGCGGGACGGTGTACGCGGCGTGCGCTTCGCCGTGTGGGCGCCGAACGCGCGACGGGTCAGCGTGGTCGGCGACTTCGACCAGTGGGACGGCCGGCGTCATCCGATGCGCCTGCGCCTGCCGCACGGCGTATGGGAACTGTTCGTGCCGGGCCTGATGCCTGGTGCGCGCTACAAGTACGAGATTCTCGGCGCGGACTTCTCGGTGCAGCAGAAAGCCGATCCGGTCGCGCTGGCCACCGAGGCGCCGCCGGCGACCGCCTCGGTGGTGGCTTCCGACACGCCGTACCGCTGGACCGACCACGCCTGGATGGCCGAGCGCGCCACGCGCCAGCGGCTGGACGCACCGCTGTCGATCTACGAGTTGCACGCCGGTTCCTGGTGGCGCGATGGGCAGGGCGAACCGCCAAGTTGGGACACGCTGGCCGAACGGCTGATTCCCTACCTCGTCGGCCTGGGCTTCACCCACCTCGAACTGCTGCCGATCGCCGAGCATCCGTTCGGCGGCTCCTGGGGCTACCAGCCACTGGGCCAGTACGCGCCGACCGCGCGCTTCGGTCCGCCCGAAGCCTTCGCGCGCTTCGTCGACCGCTGCCACGAGGCGGGCCTGGGTGTCATCGTCGACTGGGTGCCCGCGCACTTCCCGACCGACGCGCACGGCCTGGCGCACTTCGACGGCACCGCGCTGTACGAGCACGCCGACCCGCGCGAGGGCTTCCACCAGGACTGGAACACATTGATCTACAACCTCGGGCGCAACGAGGTCTCCGGCTTCCTGATCGGCAGCGCGCTGGCCTGGGCCGAGCGCTTCCACATCGACGGCCTGCGCGTGGATGCGGTCGCCTCGATGCTCTACCGCGACTACAGCCGCAAGCAGGGCGAGTGGGTACCCAACGTCCACGGCGGTCGCGAGAACCTCGAATCGATCGCCTTCCTCAAGCGCTTCAACACCGTGATGCACCAGCACCATCCGGGCGTGCTCACCATCGCCGAGGAGTCCACCGCCTGGCCGGGCGTGACGCGATCGCCCACCGAGGGCGGCCTAGGCTTCGACTACAAGTGGAACATGGGCTGGATGCACGACACGCTCGAATACATGTCGCGCGATCCGATCCACCGGCGCTGGCACCACCACGAGATGACCTTCTCGATGGTCTACGCCTGGTCCGAGCACTACGTACTGCCGCTGTCGCACGACGAAGTGGTGCACGGCAAGCGCTCGCTGCTGGGCCGCATGCCGGGCGACGACTGGCAGCGCTTCGCCAACCTGCGCGCCTACTACGGCTTCATGTGGGCGCATCCTGGCAAGAAGCTGTTGTTCGCCGGCGGCGAGCTGGCCCAGCCCACCGAATGGAACCACGATGCGCAACTGCCGTGGGAACTGCTCGACGATCCGCGCCATCGCGGCGTCCAGCAACTGCTGCGCGATCTCAACCACCTGCTCACGCGCGAGCCGGCGCTGCATGGCTGGGACAGCGATCCGCGCGGCTTCCGCTGGGCGATCGGCGACGACGCGGCGAACAGCGTGTTCGCCTGGCTGCGCTTCGCCGAAGGCGCACGGCCGGCACTGGTGGTGAGCAACCTCACGCCCACGCCGCTGCACGACTACCGCATCGGCGTGCCGCGCGAGGGACGCTGGCAACTGGCGATCAACACCGATGACGCTAGCTATGGCGGCTCCGGCGTGGGGCAGGGCGAGGCGTACGCCGAGCCGGCGCCGATCCACGGCCAGCCGTGGTCGCTGGCTCTCACGCTGCCGCCGCTGGCCACGGTGATCTATCTGGCGGAGCAGGCATGAGCGCGGCCCCTGCGCGATACCTGCGTTCCGTGCCGGGCCTGGGGTCTCGCGCTACGGTCACCCCCATCCGCCTGTCGGCACCTTCCCCCGCGGAGCGGAGGAAGGCTCACGAACGGGCTTCGCGGCCAGCCGTGTCGGTCCTTCCCCCGCCTGCGGGGGAAGGTGCCCGCAGGGCGGATGGGGGTGGCCCTGCCTCGGCCCGGCGCGCTTGCCGCCCCCGTGCGAAGGGGTCCCGCTGATGCCCACCCTCCCCGAACGCATGCAACCGGGGTCCCCCTATCCCCTGGGCGCGAACTGCGACGGCATCGGCACCAACTTTGCGGTGTTCTCCGCGCACGCCGAGCGCATCGAACTGTGCTTGTTCGATCCCTCCGGCCGCCGCGAGATCGCCCGCTACACGCTGCCCGAGTGCACCGACGAGGTCTGGCACGGCTACCTGCCGCGGCTGCGCGGCGGACAACTCTACGGCTATCGCGCCTATGGCCCGTACGAGCCGGAGCAGGGCCACCGCTTCAATCCCAACAAGCTGCTGCTCGATCCCTACGCGCGCCTGCTCGCCGGGCAACTGCGCTGGTCGGACGTGCTGCACGGCTACCGCGTGTCCTCGCCGCGCGCGGATCTGTCCTTCGACCGGCGCGACAGCGCCGCGGCTTGCCCCAAGGCCGTGGTGGTCGACGAGCCGATGCACTGGGAAGGCCGCACGCAGCGCCCGCGCACGCCCTGGTCGCAGACCATCGTCTACGAGGCGCACGTCAGGGGCCTCACGCGCACGCTCAAGCGCATCCGCCCGCACGAGCGCGGCACCTTCCTGGCGCTGGCCGATCCCTACGTGATCGACCACCTGGTGCACCTGGGCGTCACGGCGATCGAGCTGCTGCCGATCCACGCCTTCGTGCAGGACCGCCGCCTGGCCGAGATGAAGCTGCGCAACTATTGGGGCTACAACACGCTGGCGTTCTTCGCGCCGGAGCCCTCGTACCTGGCCGAAGGCGCTCTCAACGAGATCCGCGCGGCGGTGCAGGCGCTGCATGCGGCCGGCATCGAGGTGATCCTCGACGTGGTCTACAACCACACCGGCGAGGGCAGCGAGCTCGGTCCCACGCTCTCCTTCCGCGGCCTGGACAACGCCAGCTACTACCGCCTGTTGCCGGACGATCCGCGCCACTGCATCAACGACACCGGCACCGGCAACACCGTCAACACCTCGCACCCGCGCGTGCTGCAACTGGTGATGGACTCGCTGCGCTACTGGGTGCAGACCTTCCACGTCGACGGCTTCCGCTTCGACCTGGGCGTGACGCTGGGCCGCGAGGCGAACGGCTTCGACCCCAACGCCGGCCTGTTCGACGCCATGCGCCAGGATCCGGTGCTCAACACCGTCAAGCTGATCTCCGAACCGTGGGACGTCGGACCCGGCGGCTACCAGCTCGGCAACCATCCGCCCGGCTTCGCCGAATGGAACGGCCAGTTCCGCGACGACGTGCGCCGCTTCTGGAAGGGCGACGACGGCCTCCGTGGCGCCCTGGCCGGACGGCTGCAGGGCTCGGCCGAGCTGTTCGACCACCAGCATCGCCGGCCATGGGCGTCGGTGAACTTCGTCACCGCGCACGACGGCTTCACCCTGCAGGACCTGGTCAGCTACGAGCACAAGCACAACGAAGCCAACGGCGAGGACAACCGCGACGGCGCCAACGACAACGAGAGCCACAACCACGGCGTCGAGGGACCGACCGACGACGCGGCCGTCCTCGACGCACGCGGCCGCGCCGCGCGCGCGATGCTCGCCACGCTGCTGTTCTCGCACGGCACGCCGATGCTGCTCGGCGGCGACGAGTTCGGCCGCACGCAGCAGGGCAACAACAACGCCTATTGCCAGGACAACGAGATCTCCTGGTTCGACTGGAAGCTGGCGCAGTCCGACGGCAGCCGCGCGCTCGCCGACTACGTGGCGCGCCTGATCCGCCTGCGCGAACAGCATCCCACCCTGCGCGCCGACGGCTTCATGCACGGCGGCCCCGACCTGCTGCCGGGCCTGGCGCCGGTGGCCTGGTTCAACGAACGCGGCAGCGCAATGCGCGAGAACGACTGGAACGACGCGCAGGGCCGCCTGCTGATGCTCCGCCGCGCATGCCCGAAGGGAAAGCGCCACATCGACGTGACCCTGCTGCTGATCAACGGTACCGGGGAAACGCACGGCTTCACGCTGCCGGAGCCGCGGCTGCCCTGGCGGTTGCGCGTCGACAGCGGCAATCCGCAGGCGCCCGAGCGCAACGTCGACGAAGCCACCATCGAGCTCAAGGGATCGAGCGTGATGCTGTTGTCCGCCGCGCCGCGGCAGGACGGTGCATGAGCGGGCATTTCCGCCACGCGATGCCGTACGGCGCCGAACTGCAGGGCGATGGATCCACGCGTTTCCGGTTGTGGGCGCCCGATGTGGAGGAGGTGGCACTCGAACTGGACGATGGCGATGCGTGCGCGATGCGTGCGCTGGACGACGGCTGGCACGAGTGCATTCGCCGGGCAGCGGCCGGGACCCCTTACCGCTACCGCATCCACGGCAAGCTGTGCGTGCCCGATCCGGCCTCGCGCCTGCAGCAGGCGGGCGACGTGCACGGTGCCAGCCTCGTGGTCGATCCGCAGGCCTACGCCTGGCGGCACGCCGACTGGCCCGGCCGACCATGGCACGAAGCGGTGATCTACGAGCTGCACGCGGGCGCCTGCGGCGGCTTCCGCGGCGTGCAGGCGATGCTGCCGGGGCTGCACGCGCTGGGCGTCACCGCGATCGAGTTGATGCCGATCGCGCAGTTCCCGGGCAGCCGCAACTGGGGCTACGACGGCGTGCTGCCGTTCGCCCCGGCGGCCGCCTATGGCACGCCCGACGAGCTCAAGGCGCTGATCGACGTGGCGCACGGGCTGGGGCTGATGATGTTCCTGGACGTGGTCTACAACCACTTCGGGCCGGACGGCAATTATCTGGGCGACTACGCCTCCGCGTTCTTCCGCAGGGACGGCCCGCCGACGCCGTGGGGCGCGGCGATCGACGTGGGGCTGGCGCCGGTGGGCGACTTCTTCGTGCACAACGCGCTGTACTGGCTGGAGGAATACCGCTTCGACGGCCTGCGCCTGGACGCGGTGCACGCATTGCACGACCCGGCCTGGCTGCTTTCGCTCGCCGCCCGCGTGCGCGCTGCGGCCGGCGAGCGACAGGTGCACCTGGTGCTGGAAAACGAAGCCAACCAGGCGCACCTGCTGGGAGCCAGCCGCTTCGACGCGCAGTGGAACGACGACTTCCACAATGCATTGCACGTCCTGCTGACCGGCGAATCGGCGGGTTATTACGGCGCCTACGCCGACGATCCCATGGCGAAGCTCGTCCGTTGCCTGGCCGAAGGCTTCGCCTGGCAGGGCGAGCCAATGCGCGGCAAGCCACGCGGGGAACCCAGCGCGAGCCTGAGCCCGCTGTGCTTCGTCGACTTCCTGCAGAACCACGACCAGGTCGGCAACCGCGCGCTGGGCGAGCGGCTGACCGTGCTGGCCGATCCGAAGCAGCTCGAGGCGGCCTGCGCGCTGCTGCTGCTCACGCCGATGGTGCCGATGCTGTTCATGGGCGAAGAGTGGGGCAGCCGCACCCCGTTCCTGTTCTTCACCGACCACCCGGACGAGGCGCTGCGCAGCGCCGTGCGCGAGGGCCGGCGCAAGGAGTTCGCCGACTTCGAGGGTCACGGCAAGGGTGACGTGCCCGATCCGAATGCGCCCTCCAGCTTCGAACGCTCGCGGCCCGATCCGCACGAGGCGGCCCGTCCCGAAGGTCTCGCGCGCCTCACCCTGGTCCGCCACCTGCTGGCGCAGCGCAGGGAACACCTGATACCGCGCCTGCAGCAGGCACGACCGTTGGGTGCCCGGGCGCTCGGCGCGCGCGCATTGCAGGCGCGCTGGCAACTGGGCGATGCGCGCCTGCACGTGTACTGCAACCTGGGCGAGGAGATGACTTGCGTCCACGCCAAGCCGACGCCCGATGCGCGATGGTTGCACGGCGAGGCGTCGGCGATCGCCGCCTTGGCCGAAGGCCGCCTCGCACCTGCCTGCACCCTGGTCTGCCTGGAACCTTCGGCATGAAGTTCATCGAGCGCCCTGACGCTTTCCCCTTCGCGCGCCGCCTTCCGGCGGAGGCGAATCGCGCAAGGTGGGCTTCAGCCCACCATCACCTCCGCCGCGAGGTGCGGTGGGCTGAAGCCCACCCTACGGTGGCCGCCATCGGAAGCAACGCAAACGACCGGACAGGAAACCGCCGGGGCACCGCATGAGCGACCTCGACGCCCGTCTCGCCGCGCTGGCCGAGCAGGCCGGCGTGGACGTGCACTGGCGCGATGCCAACGACCGTCCGCAGGAAGTGGCGCCGCCGACGCTGCGCGCCGTGCTGCAGGCGCTGGACCTGCCGTGCGCGAACGACGACGACATCGACGCCAGCCTGGAACGCCTGCGTCGCGAACGCGAAGGTACGCAACTGCCGCGCCTGCTGGTAGCCGATGCCGGCGGCCCGTTCCCGCTGCCGGCCGCGCCCTCATCGCGACGTTACCGCATTGAGGACGAGCAGGGCATCGCCATCACCGAGGGCACCCTCGCGGCGGACGAACGCACGCTGCGCGCGCCGGACGCGCGGGGCTACCACCACCTGCTGCTCGGCGACGACCGCTGCACGCTTGCCGTCGCACCGGCGCGCACCTTCGGCGTGGACGACATCGCCGGTGCGCGCCGCCCCTGGGGCGTAGCGGTGCAGTTGTCCAGCCTGCGCCGTCCGGGCGATGGCGGCATCGGCGACTTCACCGCGCTGGAGCAGTGCGCGCGCGCGGCCGCGGCGCGCGGCGCCGACGTGGTGGCGATCAGCCCGGTGCATGCGCTGTTCGCCGCGGCGCCGGAGCGCTACAGCCCCTACGCGCCGTCGAGCCGGTTGTTCCTCAACGCGCTGTACGTCGATCCCGGCCGCATGGGCGGCGCTTCGGCGCTGCGCACGGTGATCGATGCGCACAACCTGCGCCAGGAGCTGGCCGAGCTGGAATGGCTGGAGCTGATCGACTGGCCGCGTGCGGCACGCGCGCGCATGACGCTGCTGCGCACGCTGTTCGAATGGTCGTCGGCCGATTCGAAGCTCACCCAGGCGCTGTGCACCTTCCGCCGCGAACAGGGCGAGGCGCTGGAACGCCACGCGCGCTTCGAGGCGCTGCAGGTGCATTTCCGCGCGCACGACGTGCCCGGCGGCTGGCAGGCCTGGCCCGGCGAGTTCCACGATCCGTCGAGCCCCGCGGTCGCCACGTTCGCGCGCGAGCACGGCCGCGAGGTGGCCTTCCACGCCTTCCTGCAGTGGATGGCCACACGCGGCCTGGAAGACGCCCAGCGCACGGCGCGCGAATCGGGCATGGCGATCGGGCTGGTCTCGGATCTCGCGGTCGGCACCGACCCCGGCGGCAGCCAGGCCTGGAGCCACCAGCGCGAACTGCTGCACGGCCTGTCGGTGGGCGCCCCGCCGGACCTGCTCAACCGCAACGGGCAGGACTGGGGCCTGACCACGTTCTCGCCGATGGGCCTCAAGCGCAGCGGCTACGCCGGTTATCTGGCCATGCTGCGCACCGCGCTGGCACACGCCGGCGGCGTACGCATCGACCACGTGCTGGGCCTCAAGCGCCTGTGGCTGGTGCCGCATGGCCATGGCGCCACCGAGGGTGCCTACGTGCGCTATCCGTTCGAGGACCTGCTCAAGCTGCTGGCGATCGAATCGCATCGCAACCGCGCGCTCGTGATCGGCGAGGACCTGGGCACGGTGCCGGCCGACTTCCGCCAGCGCATCGGCGAGGAGGGCGTGCTCGGCATCCGCGTGCTGTGGTTCGAGCGCGCGGCCGACCGCGGTTTCATCGCGCCGATGCACTGGTCGCCCGCGGCGATGGCCACCACATCCACCCACGACGTACCGACGGTGGCCGGCTGGTGGAGCGGGCGCGACATCGAGTGGCGCGCCCGTGCCGGCCTGGCCGAACCGGGCGTGGACGAGATCGCCGAGCGCGCGATCGACCGCGGCCGACTGTGGCGCGCGCTGTGCGCCTCGGGCGCCGCGGCGGATGCCGGCGGCACGCCCGACGAAAACCGCCCGCCCACGCCCGAAGACGTGCTGCCCGTGGCCATCGCCGCCGCCGGCCACGTGGCGCGCGCACCGGCGCCGCTGGTGGTGATTCCCGCGGAGGACCTGCTGGCGCTGCCCGAGCAGCCGAACCTGCCCGGACCCACCGATGCGCTGCATCCGAACTGGCGCCGGCGCCTGCCCGAATCGGCGGCCATGCTGTTCGACGGACCGGTGGCGCAGGCCTGCTGCGGCGCCGTCGCGGCGGCGCGCAACGTGCCATGAGCGGGCGGTTGCCGGTGCTTCCCGATCCTCCGACGGGAAGGTGCTCGCTGCAGGCTTTCCGGCGAGCCCCGCCCCTCACCCCAACCCTCTCTCCGGCGGGGAGAGGGAGCAGAGCGTCGCACGCCTGCAGGCATCGGCCCTGGTACGTTCCATTGCACACTGCTCGCGCACGAGCCCACATGCCTCCCTTGCCTCAACTCGCGAGCGCCCGCGGTATAGCGGCGGCAGCTCCTCTAAGAGCAAGAGACCCACCCGGCAAGGCGCAGTGGCACCTAGCTCTTTTCTCACCCCGTGCTGCGCCAGGCCGTTTCTTTTGGTTACTTTTCTTTACTCCGGGCATCCTGCCCTCCGCCCTTCGGGCCAGCTTCGCTGTTCGCCCGCGCTCCCGGCGCGGGCGTGGGCCAGCAAAGAAAAGTGACCCGAGCGC
>NZ_JBCNYA010000046.1:0-22439 GCF_049727805.1 Frateuria sp. YIM B11624 | reverse complement strand
CTCACCCGTCCGCCACTCGCCGGCATCCCGAAGGACCCGCTGCCGTTCGACTTGCATGTGTTAAGCATGCCGCCAGCGTTCAATCTGAGCCAGGATCAAACTCTTCACTTAAGTTTTCGATGATCCGTAGACCATCTATCTTTCTGAAGCGTTGTCCTAACCGTAAAACGTCAAGCTTTTGAATTGACTCTTAGGTTAGACGCTTGCATTTGTGGACAGTCATCCATCCACCACAAGGCGCCCACACAAGTCACCTGCGCACACTGTCAAAGATCAATCACTTGCGATTCTTTCTTCGAATCGCCCCGAAACCTTTCGTCCCGGGTGAGCCGCCCATTCTACATCCGTTTCTCAGTCCGTCAACACCCTGTGAGGAGAAATTTCATCGCAGGGGAGAGGTGAAGAACCCTTCGCGAGGGCGGCCTCGTCGAAGGGGCGAGAATCATAGCGCCGACGGTGGACCCTGTGAAGGGGGCGTAGAGCTTTTTTTGGTGCCGTTGGGGTGTCGTTCAACCGCTACACTCGGGAGCTCGCCTCCCCGAAGGATCCGCGCGATGAAACGACTGCTTCTGGCGTTCACGCTGCTTGCCATGGCCGGTCTCGCGAACGCACGACCGCAGACATCGGTGCCTGCGGTCACGCTGCACGGGCATCGCTTCACTACCGAGTTCGCCACAGACGACGCCAGCCGCGAACACGGCCTGATGATGCGCACCGAGCTGGCCGCGGACCACAGCATGCTGTTCGTCTTTCCCGACCTCCAGCCGCGCTGGTTTTGGATGAAGAACACGCTGATCCCGCTGGACATCCTCTACTTCGGCGCCGACCGCAAGCTGGTGTCGATGCAGTTGGACGTGCCTCCGTGCAAGGCCGATCCATGCCCCAGCTATCCCAGCGACGCGCCGGCGCGCTATGTCCTGGAGCTGCCCGCCGGCACCGCGCGGCGCATCGGCGTGCAGGCGGGCGACGAGCTGACGGTCGAAGGCGACATCGGCGCAGTGCGCTGAGCGGCAGCGCGCTGGCAAGGCAGGCCGACCTGGTAGGGAACCAGCCGCAGCGGATCGAGCTGTTCCAGCGCGTCCCAGTCGTCCTCGAAGGGAATGAACTGTTTCATGGCGTGCCTCCTGTGCTGAGCACGGAGACAGATAAGCAAACGGCCCGGTCCGCGTGATGACGGAACCGGGCCGTTTGATGACAGGCGCGAGGCGCGCGTCAGTCGATCTCGACCATCTCGAAGTCGTCCTTGGTCGCACCGCAATCGGGACAGGTCCAGGTGTCGGGCACGTCTTCCCAGCGCGTGCCAGGATCGATGCCTTCCTCGGGCACGCCTAGCGCTTCGTCATAGATGAAGCCGCACACCACGCACATCCATTTGCGTGTTGCGGGAGGTTGGGCATCGGTGCTCATCGTCGCTTGTCTTCGTCAGCAGTTGAATGGTGCATTCTCGCAACTCCCCCGCCGGAGCGGAAGCGCGGCGGCAACCGACCGAAGGATTCCCCCATGCCCGACTTTCCATCGCGCGGCCTCTACGCCATCACCGACGGCCCGCGTGCCGACCTGTTGCACGTCGTGCAGGAAGCGCTGGCAGGCGGCACGCGGCTGCTGCAGTACCGCGATCTGGGCGACGATCATCCACGCCGCCATGCCGAGGCCCGTGCGATCAAGCAGTTGTGTGACGAGTACGACACGCCCTTGCTGATCAACGGCGACGCGGCGCTGGCACAGGCGGTAGGCGCCGCCGGCGTGCACCTGGGAGAAACGGCCGAGGACCTGGCGCGCGCGCGTGAGCGGCTAGGACCCCGCGCGATCGTCGGCGTGTCCTGCTTCGACTCGCTGGAACGTGCCAAGGCGATGGTGGCCGCCGGCGCCAGCTACGTCTCCTTCGGTGCGTTTTTTCCCTCGCCGACGTTGCCGCATGCACGGCTCGCGCGGCTGGAGCTGCTGAGGCAGAGCGCCGCACTGGGCGTGCCGCGGGTGGCGATCGGAGGCATCACGCCGGAGAATGGCGCGACCCTGGTCGATGCCGGCGCCGACTACCTGGCTGCCATCTCGGCCGTATTCGGCCACGCCGACGTGCGTGCGGCCGCCCGGCGCCTGTCCGACCTCTATCGTTTTCCCGTCAGCGAGTCTCCTCGATGAGCACCAATCACGAACTCTTCCAGCGTGCGCAACGGCTGATGCCGGGCGGCGTGAACTCGCCCGTGCGTGCCTTCAAGTCGGTGGGCGGCGAACCGTTCTTCACGGCGCGCGCCGACGGTGCCTACCTGTGGGACGTGGAGGGCAAGCGCTACATCGACTACGTGGGTTCGTGGGGGCCGATGATCGTCGGCCACAATCATCCGCATGTACGCGAGGCGGTAGAACGCGCGGTGCGCGATGGCCTCTCGTTCGGCACGCCTTCGCCGGCCGAGGTCACCATGGCCGAGACGATCACGCGCCTGGTGCCCTCGGTGGAAATGGTGCGCATGGTCAACTCGGGCACCGAGGCGACCATGTCGGCGATCCGGTTGGCGCGCGGCGCCACCGGGCGAAGCAAGATCGTGAAGTTCGAGGGCTGTTACCACGGTCACGGCGACAGCTTCCTAGTCAAGGCCGGCTCCGGCGCCCTGACCTTCGGCGTGCCGACCTCGCCGGGCGTGCCCAAGGCTGCCGCCGACCTCACCCTCACCCTGCCCTACAACGACCTGGCCGCGGCCGAGACGCTGTTCGCGGAACAGGGCGCGGACATCGCCGGACTGATCATCGAACCGGTCGCCGGCAACATGAATTGCATTCCGCCGAACGATGGTTACCTGCAAGGCCTGCGCGAACTGTGCACCCGCCACGGCGCGCTGCTGATCTTCGACGAGGTGATGACCGGCTTCCGCGTGGCGCTGGGCGGTGCGCAGGCGCACTACGGCGTGACGCCGGACTTGACGACCTTCGGCAAGGTGATCGGCGGCGGCATGCCGGTGGGCGCCTACGGCGGACGCCGTGACCTGATGGAACAGATCGCACCGGCCGGCCCGATCTACCAGGCCGGCACGCTTTCGGGCAATCCGGTGGCGATGGCCGCCGGCCTCGCGATGCTGGAACTGGTCCAGGCAACCGGCTTCCACGATGCCCTCGCCGCACGCACCCGGGTGTTGTGCGACGGCCTGCAGGCCGTGGCCGATGGCGAAGGCGTGCCCTTCAGCAGCAACCGCGTCGGCGGCATGTTCGGCCTGTTCTTCACCGGCGAGAAGGTGCGGACCTACGCACAGGCCACCGCGGCCGATACCGCCCTTTTCAACCGCTTCTTCCACGGCATGCTCGAGCGTGGCGTGTACCTGGCGCCGAGCGCGTTCGAAGCAGGCTTCCTGTCCAGCGCACACAGCGAGCAGGACATCGCCGACACGCTGGAAGCCGCACGCGGCGCGCTGCGCGAGGCCAGGCGGGTCGCGTGACGGCCGTCCGCTGCGTGCTGTTCGACCTGGACGGCGTGCTCGCCGACTACGACCGCGGCACGCGCGTGGACGTCCTCGCCCGGCATCTGGGATCCAAGGCGGAAACCGTTCGCGCAGCGATCTACGATTCGGGCATCGAGGATGCCGCCGATGCCGGCCGGCTCGATACGCCGGCCTACCTGTCGGCGCTCGGACGCGAACTCGGCTGCACGGTCGAGGCCGACACCTGGGTCGAGGCGCGCCGCGCGGCGACACGGGCCCGGCCAGCGATGCTGGGGCTCGCCCGTGCGCTTCATGAGAAAGGCATCGCGGTCGCCGTGCTGAGCAACAACGGCACGCTGATGGCCGAGCGGTGGCCGGCGATCGTGCCGGCGCTGTTCCCGTTGTTCGAGGGCCGCGCCTTCTGCTCGGCACGGCTGGGGGTGGCCAAGCCCTCGCCCACCGCCTACCTGCGCTGCCTGGAGGCGCTGGCGATGCCGGCCGCGGCAGCGCTGTTCATCGACGACAACGCCGGCAACGTTGCCGGCGCCCGCGCGGCCGGCCTGGCGGCCCACCGCTTCGTGGACCTGCCGCAACTGCGCCAAGCGCTTGCACGGCACGGCTTGGCCTGAAGCCGGCTCTACCAGCTACCGGTATTGGGCATCGAAGCCCACGGCTCCTGCGGCGGCAGGTGGCCATCCTGCAGCAGCTCGATCGAGATCAGGTCCGGCGAGCGCACGAAGGCCATGTGTCCGTCCCGCGGCGGGCGATGGATGGTGCAGCCCATGTCCATCAGGCGCTGGCAGGTGGCGTAGATGTCGTCCACGCGGAAAGCCAGGTGGCCGAAGTTGCGCGCCGAGCCGTAATCCTCGTCCGAGTCCCAGTTGTAGGTGAGTTCGATTTCCGCCTCGGGACTGTCCGGCGCGGCGAGGAACACCAGCGTGTACTTGCCCTCGGGCACTTCCTTGCGGCGCACCTCGCGCAAGCCCAGGCCTTCGCAGTAGAAACGCAGCGTGGCATCCAGGTCGTGCACGCGGACCATGGTGTGCAGGTATTTCATGGCAATTCTCCGGAAGGTGCGGCGACGAAGGCGGCGAGCGCCGCGCGCAGGCGGTCCAGGCCCTCGGCCAGCTCCTCGTCGGTGAGCGTCAGTGGCGGCAGCAGCCGCAACACGTCGGGGCCGGCCTGCAGCAGCAGCACGCCGTGCGCGGCGGCCGCGTCGAGGATGGCGCCGGCCTTGCCGCGATGCGGTTCGGCCAGCGCCGCGCCAAGCATCAGGCCGCGCCCGCGCACTTCCTCGAACAGGCCAAGTTCCTCGTCGATGGCCGCCAGTCCCGCGCGCAGCTCGTTGGCCTGGCGCTCGACGTTCATGAGTACGGCCGGCGAACCGAGCTTGGCCAGCGCCACGCGCGCCACGGCCGCCGCCAACGGGTTGCCGCCGAAGGTGGAACCGTGCGCGCCCACCTGCATGACGTCGGCCGCCTTCGGTCCGGCCAGCATCGCGCCGATGGGAAAGCCCGCGCCGAGCGCCTTGGCCAGGGTCACGATGTCCGGCGTCACGCCGTCCTGCGTGTGCGCGAACAGCGTGCCGGTGCGGCCCATGCCGCACTGGATCTCGTCCAGCACCAGCAGCGCGCCGTGGCGGTCGCAGAGTTCGCGCGCATGTTGGAGGAAACCTGCGGCAGCCGGACGCACGCCGCCTTCGCCCTGCACCGGCTCGACCATCACTGCGGCCACGTCGTCGTGGGCGAAGGCTCCCTCCAGCGCGGCGACGTCGTTGAAATCGATGTAGCGGAAACCTCCGGGAAGCGGTTCGTAGCCCTCCTGGTATTTCGGCTGCGCGGTGGCCGTCACCGTGGCCAGCGTGCGGCCATGGAAGGAACCCCGGAAGGTGACGATGGTGCGCCGGTCGGCCGTGCGTCCCTGCGCCGCGGCCCAGCGGCGCACCAGCTTGATCGCCGCCTCGTTAGCCTCGGCGCCCGAGTTGCACAGGAACACGCGCTCGGCGAAACCGGAAGCCTCGACCAGTTCCTGCGCCAGCTTCAGCGGCGGCTCGGTATAGAAGACGTTGCTGCTGTGCCAGAGCTTGTGCGCCTGCGCGGTGAGCGCGGCGAGCAGGTCCGGATCCTGATGGCCCAGGCCGTTGACCGCGATGCCGGCGCCGAAGTCGACGTAGTCGCGCCCCTGCGTATCCCAAAGCCGCGCTCCGCGGCCATGGTCGAGCACCAGTTCGCGCGGGCGGTACACCGGCAGCCAGTAGCGCCGTGCCAGATCGATCAGGGAAGCATCTTGCGGGGACATGGCCTCTCCGGCGGCGCATGGCGCCGTCGCAACGTGCGGGGATACGACCGGGGCGTCGTCCGCACATGCTAGCACCGGCCCCGGACGCCGATGACGGGCATCTGTAACAGCGACACAGACTGTATCGCTCCTGCAACACCTTCGCGCCAGGCGCGATCCCGCGCGGGCTGCGCCGTCCTGCGAGGCATCAGCACGCCATCCGCTGTAACACCATGGGGAAGCGGCCAGCGCCGCTCCGCATGGCGCGAAAGTGGCACCAGAGCGCGGTTTGGCGGACATCAGGTCGGCTTGGCATGGGGATTGCCACCAGGCACTCACCACGGAACTCGCCGACCATGCGCCCCACAGCCGCCCACCTCATCCACCGTCTTGCGCTCTGGCCGCTCTCGGCCGCGATCGCGCTGGCGTGGACGTCCGCCGGCCATGCGGCGGATGCGCATCGGGCAGTCCAGGCCCAGCCCGGCGACATCGTGTTGCTGCGTACCGTACCGACGCGACCGGCCTATCGTCCGGCACCGCCGGGCATGGCGCTGATGGTTTCGCCGTCGCCGCGCTCCGAGGTCGACGCGTCGCTCGGTGCGCACGAACTTTCCGACGAGGACTTCGCGCAACTGGGTGCGACGCCGTCGCCCATGGCGCATCTGCCGTCGAACGCCGTCGGCCGCACGCTCGACGGCATGCTGGTGCGTGGTGCAGGCGGCGGAACGACGGTGGCCGGCAACGGCGTGAGCAACACCGTCGCCGCTCCGATAGGCGCGGTAGGCAATGCGACCCGTGGCATCGGCGACCAGGTCCAGGGCGCGCTCTCGCAACTGCCCTTCGGCAGCGGGCACTGAACGCCATGCGTCGCACCGCCTCCCTCAGCCTGATGCTTGCCGCGCTGGCCATGCTCAGCCCGGGCGCGAGCGCAGGCGACGACGACTACGCCGCCATGCTCGGCTACCTCACCAGCAGCCGCCTGGATGGCAACGCGCTGCGTGGCGCCCAGGGCAGCATCGCGGCGAACCTGGCGGCGGGCGACCTCAACAGCCAGGCCAACCTGCGCGCCTTCGCCGCCGGCTCGAACGCGCAGGCGCAAATCGATGCGCGCCAGCGGCTGCACGCGAACCGGGTCGAGGCGCCGCTGGAGGCAACCGCCACCATCGGCGGCCATGCCCTTGCCGGCGCGCGCGGGCTGGCATCGATCAACCAGGTCAGCGGCAGCGGGAACACGCAGCTCAATGCGGTCGCCGCGGCGCTGGCCACGCAGGGCATACGCGAGACGACGGACGGCTCACTGTCCGCCGCCGTTTCGGCGTCGGCAGAAGTGCAGCCGGTAACGGGATCCGGCGCCCGCGGCGAGGGCACGCGAAGCGTGGCCGTCGCCGCGGGCGCCATGCAGGACTTCCGCGGCGTGCTGCAGCTCAACCAGACCGCGGGGGCGGGCAACGCCACGGCCAACATCCTGACGCTGTCCGTGTCGGAGCTACCGCGGTGATCACCACAAGAATCGGAGTGAGGACACCATGAACGCATCCATGAAGAAGACCCTGATCGCCCTGGCGGTCGCCACGCTGTTCGGCAGCTCGATGGCCTACGCCAACGACCACGGCCATGACCATTCGAAGGTCGACTCGGCCGCGACGGCCTCGGTGAGCAACGACCAGTCCATCGCGGGCAACGTCGCCAGCAACGACAAGTTGAGCAACGACAGCTCGATCAGCGACAGGACCGCCAGCCAGGCCTCCGGCAACATCGGCATGAACGTCGCCGCCGGCGACAACAACGCCCAGGACAACGCCGCGGCGCTGGCCGCCACCGACGCGAGCTTCGCCTTCGGCGTGGCCGATTCGGACATCGACGTCGAGCAGGGCAGCTGGGGCAACCTGACCTTGAACAAGGGCGTGACCAACGACGCCAGCATCAGCGACAACGCGTTCCGCTACGCCTCCGGCAACATCGGCGTGAACGTCGCCTCGGGCAACAACAACGAGCAGAAGAACGCGCTGGCCGCCTCGGTCGCCACCACCAAGTTCGCCCACGCCAATGTCGACGTCGACCAGAACTCCTCGCACAACGCGGTGAGCAACGCCGGCTTCGTGCAGAAGTACTACGACACCACCAGCGTGCACCTGAGCGGCACCGTGCAGGGCTATTCGGTCGGTGCGGGCATCGGCGGCTACGCCGGCACGACCCACGGCGTGTCGCACGGCTACCAGTCCGGCGGCGTCGACGTGCTCGGCTATCCGATCGGCAGCTACGAAGGCGGCAGCGTGGACTACTCGCACGGCAGCGAGCACGGCGGCCTGGGCTTCGTCGAAGTCTCCGAGAGCGACCTGCTGGCCGACTTGTGCGGCACCGTGCAGACCGCGCGCTGGGTGGTGGTCGATGCGACCAACGACGCCAGCCTCTCGGGCAACGCCTTCCAGCACGCCACCGGCAACATCGGCGTGAACGTGGCTTCGGGCACCGGCAACCTGCAGGCCAACACCCTGTCGATGGCCGTGGCGCAGCCCACCCCGTAACGACCTTCGGCCAGGACAGGCCAACGAGGGCGGTACCCGGCTGCGTGCAGCCGGGTTCCTATGGAACCCCCCGGCCCGGCCCCTGCGGGCCGGGGGGCATTCCTCCCGATGGTGGACACCGATGCGAGCGACCATTCCGACTTTTCTGCTTTGCTGCCTGGCGCTGTGCGCCCTGCGACCGGCGCATGCCGGCGACGTGCGCTTCGGCGGCGTGCTGCCCAACGGCGGGCTGTACGTGCATCCGGTGGAAAGCATGCAGGAGGCGCAGTTCCGCAACCTGGTCCGCCAGCACACCGACTACAGCTGCGGCGCCGCCGCGTTGGCGACCATCCTGCGCTACGCCTACCACCTGGACGTGGACGAAGCGGTGGTGATCCAGGGCATGCTCGGCGTGGCCGACGAGAATCTGGTCAAGCAGCGCGGCTTCTCGCTGCTGGACATCAAGCATTACGTGGAAGCTCTCGGCATGCGCGGGCGCGGCTATCGCATCGACGAGGCGCGCCTGCGCAGCCTGCGCGTGCCCGGCCTGGTGCTGATGGACGTGCGCGGCTTCCGTCATTTCGTGGTGCTCAAGCAAATTCATGGCGGCACCGTGGAACTGGCCGATCCGATGCTGGGCAACCGCAGCGTGCCGATCGCCGAGTTCCTCCAGGCCTGGCCCTCGCGCGCCGTGTTCGTGGTGATCGGCAACGACTTCGACCGCAATACCGTACTGCTGCAACCTACCGAGAAAGCCAGCGCCCGCGCGCTGTATGCCCGGCAGGGACCGGTCACCGACGCCGAACTGCTCGACTTCGGCTTCAGCAACGCCGACCTTTTCTGAGGGATCCGCGCCATGTTCCGCCGTTCGTGTTTCTTCCTCGCCATCGCACTCGTGTCCGTTCCCGCGCTGCAGGCACGCGCGGCCGGCACGACGCCTGGTACCAGCATGCAGGAGCTCGACGACGTCGAGCTCAACGCCATGCGCGGCCGCTACACCGTCGACGACCACACCGTCGCCTGGTTCGGCGTGCGCATGATCTCCACCTGGCAGACCGCCGCAGGCCAGCTGCTGCAGGGCACGCTGGCGTTCGGCATGGATTTCAGCCACGGAAAGGGCCAGCCGACGCTGACCTTCACTCCCAGCGTGAGCATTACCCGCAGCGACGCGCCGGTGCCGATGCCCGTCACCGGCGGCAGCCGCAGCGTCGACGGCAGCGGCCTGGCCAACGTGGGCGGCCTGCTGCAGAGCGTGCAGGTCGCCGGCGACGGCAATCTCGCGAGCAACGTGACCCGTCTGACCATCCGCAATGGCGATGCCCCGTCCACCCATGGCGGCGGTACCGACACCGGGAGCGCCAGCCTCAGCGACGGCGATGCCAATGTCTCGGTCGGTTTCGATGGGCAGTCTGCCGGCGTGCGGCTGACGGTCGCCGGCCAGGGCGCCGTGCAACAGTGGATCCGCGAGGGCAGCCTCGGCCAGAGCGTGCAGCTGGCCGCGGACGACCAGACCGTGAGCAACCGGCTGGAAATCGACCTGGTGCGCCAGGCGGTGGCCACCAATACGCCGCTTGCGCAGAACGTGGCGCAGGCGATCGGCCTCACCCGAGGCATCGCAGGGAACTGAAGCACGCCACCGCCCGGCGTGTTCCAGTCCAGGGGAACGACATCATGCAAAAGACCTTGTTAGCCACCGCGGTGGCCTGCGGGCTGCTCGTCGGCCTGCCTTTCGGCCTCGCCGCCCAGACGGCGCCTGCCCCGCAGGACGAAGCCCAGGTGCAGACCCTGCTGGCCCAGTTGCAGGCACTGAAGGCCAGCTACGCCCAGCAGGTGCGCCAGTTGCGGGAACTGGACATGCAGGTGCAGGCGCTGCAGGCGCGCCTGGCCGGCAAGACCGCGCCAGGGCCCTTGCCGGCACCCGCCGGTACGCCTCCGGCGCAGGAATCCCAGGTCGCCCAGGCCACGCCGCGCCCGGACGAGGGTGGCCACGCCGGCAGCGCCGCCGAAGCGCAGGCCGCCCGCCAGGAAGCACCCACGCGCAGCCTGAAGGATGCGCTGCAACAGGAACACGCGCTGTTCGATCGCCGCTTCACGCTGGAGAACAGCGTGAGCTACAGCCGCTACGACCGCAGCCAGATCACGCTCAACGGCTTCCTCGCGCTGGATGCGATCTTCCTGGGCAACATCGCCATCGAGGACGTCAAGTCCGATTCGCTGACCTACAACCTGGTGGCCCGCTATGGCGTCAGCCCGCGCCTGACACTGAACCTCGACGTCCCCTACCTCGGCCGCAAGACGGTCTACCAGAAGGGCGGCGCCGGCGGCTCGGCGGCCGCGATCGCCGAGGAGGAAACCACCGGCTCGGGCCTGGGCGACGTGGCCCTGAGCGCCAACTACAAGCTGTTCGCCGAGACCGACACGCGCCCGGATACGGTGCTCACCCTGGGCATCACCGCGCCGACCGGGCAGTCGCCCTACGGCATCGACTGGAAGGTGCTCGAGCGCGACGACGACCAGTACATCCGCTTCGCCGTGCCCGAGAAGCAGCCGACCGGCAATGGCGTATGGCAGGCCAACCTGGGCCTTTCCGCAGTCAAGACGATGGATCCGGCGATCGTGTTCGCCAACCTCGGCTACATCTATTCGCGCCAGCGCGACTTCGACGACATCAACACCGATCCGGAAACCGTCAACCCCGGCTCGGTGAAGCTGGGCAACAGCTACTATTTCGGCGCGGGCGTGGCCTTCGCCTTCAACGAGCGCACCAGCCTGAGCCTGTCCTTCAGCGACAAGCTGAGCGCCAAGGCCTCGCTGCGCTACAAGGGCTCGCCATGGACCAAGGTGATCGGCTCGGACGCCAACGCGGCGACCTTCAACATGGGCGTGACCCATGCGCTCAGCCAGCACACCACGCTGGTCTCGATGCTCGGCATCGGCCTGACCCAGGATGCGCCGGACTTCACCCTGAACTTCAAGATTCCCTACATGTTCTAGCGGGCCGCGGGTCAGCGCACGGCCTGGGCCCGCTCGTCCAGCGCCAGACCGTGTTTCTTGCACAGGCGGTAGACGGTGACCCGCGCGATGCCCAGCCGCCGCGCGCATTCGCTGACGTTGAAGCGCGTCTCGCGCAGGCAGGCGGCCAGCGCGTCGCGCTCGGCCGACACACGCGCGCGGCCCAGCCCGGCCACCGGCGCACGGCCAGGACCCGCGGGCAGGTCCAGGTCGCCCACGCCAATCAGCGTGTCGTCCGCCACCACGGCGGCGCGTTGCACGCGGTTGACCAGCTCGCGCACGTTGCCTGGCCAGTGGAACTCGCGCAGCGCCCGGCGGGCCGCCACGTTGAAGGCGCGCGCGTGGCAATCGTGCTGCTCGCGGAAAGCGTCCAGGAAATGCTGCGCCAGCAAGTCGACGTCGCCCTCGCGCTCGCGCAGCGCGGGCATCTGCACGCGCAGCACGTTGAGCCGGTAATAGAGGTCCTGCCGGAAGCGGCCGGCGGCGACCGCCTTTTCCATGTCTACGTGGGTCGCCGCCAGCACACGCACGTCCGCGCGCAGGCTCTGGCTGCTGCCGACGCGCACGACGGTGCCTTCCTGCAGGAAGCGCAGCAGGCTGGTCTGCGCATCCAGCGGCAGGTCGCCGATTTCGTCGAGGAACACGGTGCCGCCGCTGGCACTCTCGATATGCCCGATGCGGCGCGTGGTGGCTCCGGTGAAGGCGCCGCGCTCGTGGCCGAACAGTTCCGACTGCACCAGGTTGCTCGGCAGCGCGCCGCAGTTGATCGCCACGAACGGCCGTCCGGCGCGGGGCGAAAGCTGGTGCACGGCGCGTGCCGCGACCTCCTTGCCGGTGCCGGTTTCGCCGGTGATCAACACCGGCAGGTCCACCGGCGCGTACTTGCGCAGGCTGGTGCGCAGCGCCTGCATCGCCTCGCTGCGGCCAACCAGCCCGGGCATGTCCGGCTCGCTGCGCGCGGGCACGCCGCCCTGGCCCAGGCGCTCCAGCGCCTCGCGCAGGCGCGGCATGTCGATCGGGCTGGTGAACACGGCCATGCAGTCGCGCAGGATCGACGTCACCCGCGGCTCGTGCGCGGGCGTTTCGGGCGAGGCCAATGCGATCCAGGGCACGCCCGGATGCTCGGCGACCATGCCTTCCATCGCATGCAAGGTGGCATCGTCGCCGTGGCGAAGGTCCGCCAGCGCGACGACTGTGTCGCCGTTGCGCGCGCCTACGCCGCTGGCCTGCACGTCGGCCACGCGTACGGACCAGCCCGAATGCGCCAGCTCGTTGCGTTCCTCGCAGGCAGGCCTGCCGAACCAGACGACGCAGCGTCTGGGTGTTGCCATTGCCACAACCATCGTCACCACCTCCGCCCCTGAACGGATGCCCTGTGCCGATCAGCCGCTACCCTCCCGGCTGATGCCGCCCGTTCCCGGGGCGGCGGACTGTGATGAATATCACAAAACCGGGTGGAAAGCCTAATCACAGCCCCCGTGAAGAACCGATCAATCCAGGAACAGGTCCGGCAGCAGCGGCGTACCGGGCTGGACGGCGTACGACTCGAAATCCACCACGCCCTGCCCGCGCAGCACGTCCTCGTCGAGGGCGAAATGCCCGCTCCAGGACCGCGCCGGGCGGGTCAGGATGGCGTGGGCGGCGTCCGCGACGATCTCCGGGCGCCGGCATTGCTCGGGGCGCACGCCCTCGATCATCGCGATCGCCGCGGTGGCGATCACCGTTCGCGGCCACAGCGCGTTCACCGCGATGCCCAGCGGCGCGAATTCCGCGCTCATGCCCAGCACGCACAGGCTCATGCCCATCTTGGCGATGGTGTAGGCGGTATGCGGTGCGAACCACCTGGGGTCCAGGCTCGGCGGCGGCGCCAGCATCAGCACGTGCGGGTTGGCCGCCTGCCTGAGGTAGGGCAGGCAGGCCTGGGTCACCAGGAAGGTGCCGCGCGTGTTGACCTGCTGCATGAGGTCGAAGCGTTTGACTGGCGTGCCTTCCACGCCGGCCAGCCAGATCGCGCTGGCGTTGTTGACCACGATGTCGATGCCGCCGAAGCGTTCGGCCGCCTGTTTCACGGCCGCCTCGATCTGCGCCTCGTCGCGGATGTCGACCTTGAGCGCGAGCGCCTTGCCGCCGGCTTCCTCCACGGCCGCGGCCGCGGTGTGGATGGTGCCCGGCAACTTGGGATTGGGCACGCCGCTCTTGGCGGCGATCGCCACGTTGGCGCCATCGCGCGCGGCGCGCAGGGCGATCGCCAGGCCGATGCCGCGCGAGGCGCCGGTGATGAAAAGGGTCTTGCCGGCCAGCGAGTTGTCCATGGCGGTGTCGGGCGATCGAGGGGCAGGCAGGATACCCGGCCCGGATGACAACCATCACTGGACGCGCGATCCACGGGCCTCCACAGTGCGCCGGTCAGCACCGGAGCTGCCGATGGCCACCCTTCTGCCCTTTCCCGTCCAGCCCGCCGTGCCCAGGGTCGAACCCGCGCCGGTCCTGCGCGTGCAGGGGCTGCGCAAGGCGTTCGAGGGGCGCGAGGTGCTTCGCGGCGTCGACTGGGACGTTCCGCCCGGGCGCGTGATCGGCCTGCTCGGCCGCAACGGTGCCGGCAAGACCACGCTGCTGCGCTGCCTGCTCGGGCTCGCCCCGGTCGATGCCGGCTCGATCGCGCTGTTCGGTGCGCCGATGGGCGAGCCGGGCGGCGAGCGCCTGCATCGCGTGGGCTTCGTGCCGCAGAGCTTCGACCTGTTCCCGTGGATGAAGGTACGCGCCTACCTGGACTTCACCGCCGCCTTCTACGCGCGTTGGAACCACGCTCTCGCCGCGCGACTGCTGGACGAGTGGCAGCTCGATCCGAAACAGAAGATCGGCCGGCTCTCGCAAGGCCAGCGGCAGAAACTCGCGATCGTACGCGCCATCGCGCCGGAACCGGACCTGCTGGTGCTGGACGAGCCGGTCGCCAGCCTCGATCCGCAGGCGCGCCGCGCGTTCATGGGAGAGCTGCTGGCGCTGATGGGCGCACCAGGCAAGACGGTGATCTTCTCCACCCACATCACCGCCGACCTGGAGCGCGCCGACGCCGACATCGCGTTGCTGCGCGACGGCGGCATCCAGTTCGTCCGGCCACTGGCCGAACTGAAATCCCGGCTTTGCCACGCAGTGCTCAGCCGCCCGGCCGGCTGGACCACGCCGCCTGCAATCGCCGGCGTGCTCAAGTCCCGCGTGGCCGGCGCCAGTCTGCACCTGCTGCTGGAAGACGTGCCGAGCGACCGGTTGCACCAGTTGGCCAAGGACGAGGACGCCAGCCTGCGCATCGAGATGCCTACGCTCGAAGACCTGTTCGTGGAATTGGCATGAGGCCGATCGTCCAGCTATGGCTGCTGCCCTGTCGGCAGATGCCGGTGCTGGGCGTGCTTGCACACCTGCTGTGGCTGGCCGCGCTGGCCTGCGTAGCGTGGATCGTGCCGCACGCCGACGGCGCGGCGATCGGTGCCGGCCTGCTGGCGATGGGCAGCTGGTTCTGGCACCTGGGCCTGGCGACCACGCTGCGCAGCGCATGCCAGCCGGAAACCTTCCTGCTGCCGGCGTTCCGCCGCCACCTGGCCGTCTTCGGCCTGGTCGACGCTGCACTCTGGGTCGTCCTGCCGGCCGCGCTGGCACTGGTTCTGGGCGTGCCGTACGCCCTGCTGGGCGGCGCGTTGCTGCTGCTCGCCGCGGCGATGGGCTTCGCGATGGGCGTGGAGCGCTGGGTCAGCCTGCTGTTCTGGCCGCTGCTGGTGCTGGCCGGCTGGATGCCGGGCCTGGCCGGCGCGATCGTGCACGACGCGCTGCGATCGCCGCTGACGCTGCCGTTGCTGCTGCTCGTCGCCGCGCTGCTGCTGCGTCTGGCGCTGCACCCCATGCTGCAGCTGGCCGACCGGCCGCCGGATACCTCGCCGCTGGAAGGCCTGAGCCTGGGCCGCAATGCCACGCCCGATGCGGCGCCAAGGCGCAGCGCATTGGGCCGGCGCTTCGAGGGCTGGTTCGACAGCATCGCGCAGCATGCGATGGAGCAGGCACTGACGCGTTACCGCGCCGCGCCCTCCGCTGCGCGCCGCCGCACGCTGGTACGCCGCCTGCTGCTGCCGCACGACAACCCGGTGGCCATCGTCCTGCGGATGGCGATCATGGCGGTGTTCGCCACGCTGTACGTGGTCGTGGCGCTGCACCGCCAGCACTTCGACGCCACCGTGGTGGGTGCTTACGCCGTGCTCATCGCACTCGCGCGCTTTCCGCAGATCGGCCGCGGCATGCAACGCATGCGCCCGAACCTGGCCGACCTCTATCTCACCCTGGCACCCATCACGCGGGCGCAATACCAGCAGACGCTGGCCGACGCCCTGCTGGTCCTTGTGCCGATCGGAACCCTCACCGCGCTCGCCTACACCGCGCTGGGCATCGTGCTCACCCACGCCGCACAGCCGGGCCTGATGCTGCTGGTCACGCTGATCGTCGCCACCGGGGGCGGCCTGGTGGCCTTGGCCGTGCACCTGATCGGGCCGCAGAACGCGGTCGGGCGGCAACTGGTCAATGCAGCGGTACTGCTGGGCACGACGGCGACGTACTGGGCCGGCGTGTGGCTGGCCGACGCGCTGGGCTACCTGTTCGGTGGCGGTCTGCTCGCGCTGCTCGTGCTGGGTTTCGGGCTCGGCGTGTGGTTCGCCGCGCAGCGCGAATACCAGCGCCGCGAACCCTGCTTCGATGTTCCGCTGACCTGAGGCGCCCGCCGGAAAGGAGCGCGCCGGAAGTTCAGCCGAGGGCCTCGACGAAACGGCGCGGCGCGTTCTCGAAACCGCCGTTGGACATGAACACCACATGGTCGCCCGGGCGCGCTTCGACCTGCAGCGCCTCGATCAGCGCGGCCACGGTGGGCACCGTGCGGCCGCGGCCCTGCAGCGCACCGGTGACCTTTCCGGCATCCCACGGCAGTTCCGGGCGATGCAGGAAGACCACCGCATCGGCATCGGCCAGCGAAGGCGCGAGCCCGGCGGCGTGCGCGCCCAGGCGCATCGAGTTCGAACGCGGCTCCAGCGCGACCAGGATGCGCGCCTTGCCCACCTTGGCGCGCAGGCCCGCCAGGGTCGTGGCGATCGCGGTCGGGTGATGGGCAAAGTCGTCGTACACGCGCACGCCGTTCACTTCGCCGACCAGTTCCATGCGGCGCTTGACGCTGTGGAAGCCGGCGAACGCCCGCAGCAGCGCGCGCGCATCGGCGCCGGCCGCCGCCGCGGCCGCCAGCGCGGCCAGCGCGTTGAGCACGCTGTGGTTGCCCAGCAGCCCCCAGCGCACCTCGCCGATCGCCTCGCCGCGGTAGTGCACGGTGAACACCGAGCCGTCCGGCTCGACCAGGCGCGCCTGCCAGTCGCCCTGGCCGATGCCGAAGGTCTCCACCGGCGTCCAAGAGCCCATCGCCAGCACCTCGGCCAGGTTGGCGTCGTGCGCGTTGACGATCAGCCGGCCATTGCCCGGCACGGTGCGCACCAGGTGGTGGAACTGGCGCTGGATCGCAGCCAGGTCCGGGAAGATATCCGCGTGGTCGTACTCGAGGTTGTTGAGAATGGCGATGCGTGGCCGGTAGTGCACGAACTTCGAGCGCTTGTCGAAGAACGCGGTGTCGTACTCGTCCGCCTCGATCACGAACGGCGCCGCGCGATCGCCCAGCCGCGCGGAGACGCCGAAATTGCCCGGCACGCCGCCGACCAGGAAGCCCGGCGCCAGCCCTGCGCTGTCGAGCAGGTGCGCCAGCAGGCTGGTGGTAGTGGTCTTGCCGTGCGTGCCGGCGACGGCCAGCACCGGGCGATCGGCCAGCACCGTTTCGCCCAGCCATTGCGGACCGGACACGTAGCGAAGCCGTTCGTCGAGCATGTGCTCGACCGCCGGATTGCCGCGGGTCATCGCGTTGCCGACCACGACCAGGTCCGGCGCCGGCTGCAGGTGTGCGGCCGTATAGCCGTCCATCAGGCGGATGCCGAGCGCTTCGAGCTGGGTGCTCATCGGCGGGTAGACGGCGGCGTCGGAGCCTTCCACGGTCAGGCCGAGTTCGCGTGCAAGCGCGGCGACGCCGCCCATGAAAGTGCCGCAGATGCCAAGAATGTGCAGGCGCATGTGCTTGGGGAACCCTCCCTCTCGCCGGATGGGCTTCCCTCGCCCGCCGGGAGAGGGGCTGGGGGTGAGGGGTCTGCAGGGTTTGGGGCTTTGAGATGGACGGCTGCTCTCGCGCCGCCCGGCCCCTCACCCCAGCCCTCTCCCCATCCTTGATAAAGGCCAGGGAGAGGGAGCGAGTTGCGTCAGCCGTTGGCGGCGGCGGACTCGCGCTCCAGCGCGCGCTTGATGCGGGCGGTGACATCATCCAGTTCGCCGACGCCGTCGACGATCTGCAGCTTGCCGCGCTTGGCGTAGAAATCGGCCACCGGCGCGGTCTGCTCGGCATACACGCCCAGGCGCTTGCGCACGGTATCGGGGTTGTCGTCGGCGCGGTTTTCCGCCTGGAAGCGGATCTGGCAGCGCCCGATGATCGCCTCGTTGGGCACCTCGAGCTTGATCACCGCATCCAGCGGCTGGCCGATGCGCGAGAGCAGGTGATCGAGCGCGTCGGCCTGCGCCAGGTTGCGCGGGTAGCCGTCGAGGATGAAGCCGTTGCGCGCGTCGTCCTGCGCCAGGCGCTCTTCCAGCATGCCCAGCAGGATGTCGTCGGAGACCAGCTGGCCGGCGTCCATCACCGCTTTCGCCTTCAGGCCCAGCGGCGTGCCGGCGGCGACCGCGGCGCGCAGCATGTCGCCGGTGGAGATGTGCGGTACGTTGAGGTCGGCCTTCAGCCGCGCCGCCTGCGTGCCTTTGCCCGAACCGGGCGCACCGAGTAGGACGAGTCGCATAATGCTCCGGGGCTCAAGGTCCGCGCGCACGCTGCGGCGGTTCGCCAGATTTCACCCAAGGGCCGTCAAAGTAGCGTCTGGACCCGATCCCGTCAAACCAAGGCGCCGCGAGATCGGCGCCAAATCACTGTTCCAAAAGGAGATCACGCATGCCCTCCCAGCCAGGCCGCCTGCTCTACGCACAATCCGGTGGCGTCACCGCGGTGATCAACGCGACCGCCGCCGGAGTGATCGAGATGGCGCGCGCCAAGGGCGTGCCGGTGTATGCCGCGCGCAACGGCATCCTCGGCGCGCTGCGCGAGGACCTGATCGACACCACGAAGGAATCGAAGTCCGCCATCGCGGCATTGCGCCACACCCCGGGCGGCGCCTTCGGCTCCTGCCGCTACAAGCTGAAGTCGCTGGAAGCCAACCGCGCCGAGTACGAGCGCCTGATCGAGGTGCTGCGTGCGCACGACATCCGCTGGTTCCTCTACAACGGCGGCAACGACTCGGCCGACACCGCGCTGAAGATCTCGCAGTTGGGCAAGGCGATGGGCTACGACATCCGCTGCATCGGCGTGCCCAAGACGGTGGACAACGACCTGGCGGTCACCGACTGCTGTCCCGGCTTCGGCTCGGTGGCCAAATACACCGCCGTGTCGGTGCTGGAGGCCAGCCTGGACGTGGCCTCGATGGCCGATACCTCGACCAAGGTGTTCATCCTCGAGGTGATGGGCCGGCACGCCGGCTGGATCGCCGCCGCCGCCGGCCTCGCGGGCGAAAGTGCGGACGCGCCACCGCACGTGATCCTGTTCCCGGAGAACGTGTTCGACGAGGCTGCGTTCCTGGCCAAGGTGAAGGCCACGGTCGAACGCGTGGGCTGGTGCACGGTGGTCGCCTCCGAAGGCGTGCGCGACGCGACCGGACGCTTCCTCGCCGAGGGCGGCACACGCGATGCGTTCGGCCATGCGCAACTGGGCGGCGCCGCGTCGGTGCTGGCGCAACTGGTCAAGGACCGGCTCGACTACAAGGTGCACTGGGCGCTGCCCGATTACCTGCAACGCTCGGCGCGGCACCTGGCCTCGGCCATCGACGCATTGCAGGCCTATGCGGTGGGCCGCGCCGCGGTGGAGTTCGCGCTGGCCGGCACGAACGCCGTGATGCCGGTGATCGTGCGCACGTCGGACTCGCCCTACCGCTGGAAGATCGAGCCGGCGCCGCTGGCCAAGATCGCCAACCGCGAGAAGAAGCTGCCCAAGGGCTTCATCCGCCGCGACGGCTTTGGCATCACCGCCGCGGCGCGCCGGTACCTGTCGCCACTGATCCGCGGTGAGGCGCCGCCGCCCTACGGCAAGGACGGCCTGCCGGCCTACGCCACCCTGCGCAACGTCGCCGTAGCCAAGCGCCTGCCTGCCTTTTCCTGAGGCGGCAGGCGCCCGTTTCCATGCTGAGCGTCACGTGAAGGCCCCGTGCAGGCGGCTACCATGCATTCAGTCGCAGCTTCCTACGCTGCGGATCACCCGGGCCAGGCGCCCGGCCACGAAGGAACATCGTCCATGAAAATCCTGCTGAGCGCCCTGTTTGCCCTACCCCTGATCGCCGCCAGCGGCGCGGCGCTGGCCGGCCAGGACCACGGCCGCGGACACGGCAACGGCCATGGCTACAGCCATGGCGACAGCGATCGCGGCGACTGGCACGACAACGGCCGCGGCAACGGCCATTACGACAACGGCTGGCACGGCCGCGGCAACCCCCATCATTGGGAACGCGGTCACCGCTACACCGGCCGCGTCGTGGTGATCGAGGACTATCCGCGCTACCGCCTGCGCACGCCGCCGCGCGGCTACCACTGGGTGCGCGACGACAACAACGACTACGTGCTGGTCGCCATCGCCACCGGCATCATCCTGGACTACGTGCTCAACTGAGTCCGTTGGCGATCCTGACGCGGCCGGGGCCCCTCGCCCCGGCCGCGTGCGTTTCCGGCGCCCGTTGCGGCGCACAACAATCAATCACATCTCCCCTGCCTATACTCGCCGAGGCCGCTGTCGAAGCGGCCTTGGGGCGAGCTGCCCGTGAGGCAACCCGCCCGTCGCGGTATCCACTCACCTGGGGAGGCACCGAATGCAGATGCAGGACGGTATGTGGTTGTGGATCGCGCTGGGGTGCGCGGTCCTGGCAATACTCTACGGCTTGGTCTCGGTACGCTGGGTACTCAGCCGCTCGGCCGGCAACGAGCGCATGCAGGCGATCGCCGCGGCCATCCAGGAAGGCGCACGTGCCTACCTCAACCGCCAGTACGGCACCATCGCGCTGGCGGGCATCGTCCTGCTGGTCCTCATCGGCTTCTTCCTGAGCTGGTACACCGCCATCGGCTTCCTGATCGGCGCGGTACTTTCCGGCGCCACCGGCTACATCGGCATGAACGTCTCGGTGCGCGCCAACGTGCGCACCGCCGAGGCCGCGCGCAGCGGCATGCGCGCGGCGATGGACGTGGCGTTCCGCGGTGGCGCGATCACCGGCATGCTGGTGGTCGGTCTGGCGCTGCTGGGCGTGACCGGCTACTGGCTGATCCTCAACCACCTGGGCGTGCCCGACCCGCTGCATCCGCTGGTCGGCCTGGCCTTCGGCAGCTCGCTGATCTCGATCTTCGCGCGCCTCGGCGGCGGCATCTTCACCAAGGGCGCGGACGTCGGCGCCGACCTGGTCGGCAAGGTCGAGGCCGGCATTCCCGAGGACGACCCGCGCAATCCGGCGGTGATCGCCGACAACGTCGGCGACAACGTCGGCGACTGCGCGGGCATGGCGGCCGACCTGTTCGAGACCTACGCGGTCACGGTGATCGCCACCATGCTGCTCGGCGGCCTGATGTTCACCGCCGACCCGCATGCGGTGCTCTATCCGCTGGTCCTGGGCGGCGTTTCCATCATCGCCTCGATCATCGCCACCTTCTTCGTCAAGGTGCGCGAGGGCGGCTCGATCATGGGCGCGCTGTACAAGGGCGTGATCGTCTCGGCAGTGCTCTCGGCGGTGGGCTTCTGGTTCGTCACCCGCCAGTTGCTCCCGCAGGGCCTGTCGGCGACCGACGGCGCCATCGACGGCATGTCGATCTTCTGGTGCGCGCTGATCGGCCTGGTGCTGACCGGCCTGATCGTGTGGATCACCGAGTACTACACCGGCACGCAGTACAAGCCGGTTCGACACATCGCGCAGGCATCCACCACCGGCCACGGCACCAACATCATTGCGGGCCTGGGCGTGTCGATGAAGGCCACCGCGTGGCCGGTGATCGTGGTCTGCCTGGCGATCTGGGGCGCGTTCCACCTGGCCGGCCTGTACGGCATCGCCATCGCCGCCACCTCGATGCTGTCGATGGCCGGCATGATCGTGGCGCTGGATGCCTACGGCCCGATCACCGACAACGCCGGCGGCATCGCCGAGATGGCCGACCTGCCGCCGGAAGTGCGCGGCATCACCGATCCGCTGGATGCCGTGGGCAACACCACCAAGGCCGTGACCAAGGGCTACGCGATCGGCTCGGCCGCACTCGCCGCGCTGGTTCTGTTCGCCGACTACACGCACAACCTGGCGGTGAACAACGCAGGGCAGACCTTCACCTTCGACCTGTCCGACCACATGGTGATCATCGGCCTGCTGATCGGCGGCCTGATCCCCTATCTCTTCAGCGCCATGGCGATGGAGGCGGTGGGCCGCGCGGCAGGCGCGGTGGTGGAGGAAGTACGTCGTCAGTTCCGCAGCATCCCCGGCATCATGGAAGGCACCGGCAAGCCGCAGTACGACAAGGCGGTGGACATGCTCACCCGTTCGGCCATCCGCGAGATGATCGTGCCCTCGTTGCTGCCGGTGGTGGTGCCGATCGTGATCGGCCTGCTGCTGGGGCCGAAGGCGCTGGGCGGCGTGCTGATCGGCACCATCGTCACCGGCCTGTTCGTGGCCATCTCGATGACCACCGGCGGCGGCGCCTGGGACAACGCCAAGAAGTACATCGAGGACGGCAACCACGGCGGCAAGGGCTCGGAGGCGCACAAGGCGGCGGTCACCGGCGACACCGTGGGCGATCCCTACAAGGACACCGCCGGCCCGGCGGTCAATCCGCTGATCAAGATCATCAACATCGTGGCGCTCTTATTGATCCCGTTGTTGTAATCCGCGCAGAGCCCACGGCCGCTGGGTTCCCCAGCAGGCGAACCCGCATAGCACCTTCGCCCCCTCTCCCCTCCGGGGAGAGGGTTGGGGTGAGGGGCCAAGGCTTGCAAAGATCTAGACAAGAAAGGGCCCGCATGTGGGCCCTTTTTTTCCGCTCTTTCCGAAGCTCACCACCCAACAGGAACCGC
>NZ_JBCNYA010000045.1:0-26755 GCF_049727805.1 Frateuria sp. YIM B11624 | reverse complement strand
GGCCCGGCTCGAAGATCGGCACCTCGCCCTGCTTCAGGCGCGCGACCTTCCCCGCGTCCACGTCCACGCACAGTACGTGGTTGCCCATCTCCGCCAGGCAGGTGCCGGTGACCAGGCCCACGTAGCCAGTACCGAACAGGGTGACGTTCATTCGCACATTTCCAACCTGAAAGAACCGGCGATTCTAGCAGGGGCAGAGCGAGGATCAGGCATCGAGGACGGTCCGCGCGGACTTGTTCAAGCGCCCGTCGCAACCTATCGCCGATACGGTGGAGTGCATGGCGAACGCCGCGAAGCGGCACCCGTGCAACGAAAAAGGGCGCGGATCGCTCCGCGCCCTTTTTTGCTGCTTGCGAACGAGGCGGCTTATTTGCCCGCGTCGCCCTGGCCACCGGCCGGCGTCGGGCCGGTCTTGACCAGGGTCACGTCGAAGATGATCGTGGCGTTCGGCGGGAAGCCATTCTGCGGCTGCGCGCCGTAGGCCAGGTTCGACGGGATGTAGAGCATGTAGTGCGCGCCCGTTTTCATCAGCTCCAGGCCTTCGCGGAAGCCCGGGATCACGCCCTGCAGCGGGATGTCGGCGGGCTTGTTGCCGTGGTCGGCCGAGGCGTCGAACTTCTCGCCACTGACGAACGTGCCCACGTAGTTCACCTGCACGGTGTCGCTCGGGCCCGGACGCGCGCCGGTACCTTCGCTGATCACCTTGTACTGCAGGCCCGAAGCGGTGGTCTTCACGCCCGGCGCGCTCTTGTTCTTGGCCAGGAAGGCTTCGCCCTTGGTCTTGTTCTCGGACGCGACCTTCTCGTACTGCGCCTTGGCCTTGGCCTGCAGCTTGGCGACGAAGGCGTCGCGCACGCTCTTGGCCTCGGCCTCGCTCATCGTCGGCTTCTGGCCCGACAGCGCCGACTGCACGGCGCGGGCGACCGTTGCCGGGTCGATTTCCTCACGCACCAGCGGCGGCAGCTGGTTCGCCAGGTCCCAGCCGACCACGTAGCTGGCCTTGGTCTTGTCGACCGTGCCGGCGGCGCCAGATTTGGCGGCCTGGGCGTGGACGCCCGCGGTCATGCCCAGCGCAACGGCCAGCGCGGCCGCCGTCAGCGTGGGACGGAGAAAATGCTTCATTCGTAACTCCCTCGTTTAAGAATGTGCCGGCAATGCGACCGGGCCTCCCCGATGGAGGCAGGCGGGGCATTGTGAGGCGCGTCGAGCGGTCTTGGCAACGACACCGGCACTCGACCGTTAGGCTGGAGAAAGGTTCCCCCGGTCTTCACATGCCTAATCGTCCGGCGAAGGCCGCTCCAGGGTGTCGCGCAGGGCCGCCTGCAGCCGGGCGTGCATCTTCACCAGCGCACGCCAGAGCACCGCCGACAGCAGCACCCCCGCCACCAGCAGCACGATCGCCACGCCGCGCGGCGGCAGGATCGCCGAGCCGAGCACGCTGACCAGCAGCCCGAGGGCCAGCAGCGTGCCCAGCGGAATGAGCCGCGCCAGTACGCTGCGCATGGCATGGGTGTAGCCGCCGGCGAAATGCTCGCGGATGCCCAGCTCCGCCAGCAGCATGCCCAGCGCTTCGGCCTTGCGGTAGATGGCGATCAGCATCGGCAGCGAGCAGAACAGCGCCACCGCGAAGATCAGCGAATGGCGCATCTCGCGGTTCGCCCCCATGGCGGAGAACCAGGCCCAGTTGTGCGCGTTGACGTAGGCGCCGATCACGAACAGCGTCACCACCAACACCACGTTGACCCCGATGTGCCAGAACAGGCGGCGCAGCATGGCCGCGATCATCGCGTTCTGCTCCACCGGCTTGAGGCTGCCCAGCCAGCCCGAGTAGCTGGTGAGCAGCAGCCGCAGCGGCCCCGGCGCCACCCGCCGCATACCGTCCACGATGCCGTTGGCATGCCCGACCAGGTAGGGCGAGGCGGCCATGCAGACCACCGACACCGCCACCGCCGTCGGATAGATGAAATCGCTCACCACGCCCAGCGACGCGCCCAGCGCGGCGATGACGAACGAGAACTCGCCGATCTGCGCCATGCTCAGGCCGGTGCGGATCGAGGAACGCGCTTCCTGCCCTACCGCCACCATGCCCATGCCGACCGCGAGCGTCTTGCCGACCATCACCACCACCGCGATGCCCAGCGCCGGCAGCGCGTACTGCCACAGCAAGGCAGGATCGATCTTCAGGCCGATCGCCACGAAGAACAACGCGGCGAACATGTCGCGCAAGGGCTCGACCAGCCGCATCACGCGATGGGCGTTGCGCGCCTCGGCGATTACCGCGCCGGCGAGGAACGCCCCGAGCGCAACGCTGAAACCCAACGACGCGGCGAACAGGCTGGCGCCGAAGCAGACGCCCAGCGCACTCACCAGCAGTGTCTCGTCGCGGCCGAACCCGGCCACGTAGTCGATCAGCCGCGGCAACAGCAGCAGCCCGAGGATCATGCCAGCCACCACGAAAAGACCGACCTGCCCCACCACGGCCAGTGCCGTACCCGCTTCCATCGCGCCGCCGATCGCCACCGCGCTCAGCACGGTCAGGATCACGATGGCCAGCACATCCTCGGCCACCAGGATGCCTACCACGCGCTGCGCGAACGGCAGGTGGCGCAGGCCGCCTTCGGCGAGCGTACGGGTCGCGACCATGGTGGAAGACAGCGAGATGAGCGCGCCGAGAAACAGCGCGTCCATGTTGTTCCAGCCCATCAGTTCGCCCACGCCCGTGCCGATCCACAGCATCAGGCCCACCTCGATCACCGCGACCATCAGCACGCCCATGCCGACCTCGCGCAGCTTGCGCACGCTGAACTCCAGGCCGAGCGTGAACATCAGCAGCACGACGCCGAGATTGGAGATGTCGTCGATGGCTCGCGGGTCGCCCACGAGCACGCCGGGGGTGTGCGGACCGATCAGTACGCCGGCCAGGATGTAGCCCAGCAGCACGGGCTGGCGCAGGCGCTGGAACAGCACCGTGGTGGCGCCAGCCACGATCATCACCATGGCGAGGTCGCGAATGAAACCGATCTCGTGCATGCGTGCTCCGGTGGGTGTGGCCGACCAGCTTACGTCACCACGCGGAGGTGTCGATGGGCGCAAGTGCGCGTGACAGAAGCGCGCAGAATTTTCGAAAAAACGCTTGACGGATTCGCGAACCCTGCCTATTCTTTCGGGCTTCCAGCGGCGGGGCCATAGCTCAGCTGGGAGAGCGCCTGCATGGCATGCAGGAGGTCGGCGGTTCGATCCCGCCTGGCTCCACCAACCTAATCCGTCCCCATCGTCTAGAGGCCTAGGACATCACCCTTTCACGGTGGCGACCGGGGTTCGAATCCCCGTGGGGACGCCAAGGTTGGTCTCGCACTTTGTGTAGCTGGAAGACAACGCGGAGCGGTAGTTCAGTCGGTTAGAATGCTGGCCTGTCACGCCGGAGGTCGCGGGTTCGAGTCCCGTCCGCTCCGCCACTAATGAGAAACCCGCCGAGTGCGGGTTTTTTGTTGGGCGTTGTTTGTGCGTTCGTCTTGAATGCGAAGGCAAAAGCGGCCATCGATGGCCGCACTCTTCGCAAGGGCTTCGCCCTGGAGTGGGCTCCGATCACTCGCCCGTTTCGATTTGCTCGAGCGTTCCGGCCGAGTGTCCCTGTCCGGCCAGGTACTCCAGCCAGCGCGAAAGAAAGCCGTTCATGCGCAACCGATGCTGCAGCACCGTGTGCGCTTCCGGGAACGGGCCCAGCACCTGCCAGAGATGTCGCCCCGGATGGCAGTGCAGCGCCTCGGCCACGTGCGCATCGGTGTACATGCGCAACTGGGCCGACGGCGACGGATGCCCGGTGTGCGCGTCGACGAAGCCGTAGGTCAGTTCCAGTTCCAGCGTGTACGGATGGCGCTCCTGCACGTGCATGTGCACGTCCAGACCGTCGTCCACGCTCGAGCGGTAGCGCCCGGGCGCGAGCGTCTGGGGCGCGAACAGGTGCGCCAGGCGGTGATAGTTCTCCGCATACAGCCCCATCAGGAACTCGAAGCGTCCCGGGAGCAAGGATGCGCGGTTGTCCAGTACGGCACTCATCAGGTTCGGATATACCTCAAAACATGGTGCGCTCGATACCGAAGCGCTCGAAGATCTTGCTGGCGATCTCCTCGATGGAAACGTGTGTGGTGTTGAGCGAGGAGATACCCGCCTGGCGCATCAACCGCTCGGCCTGCTCCAGCTCCCAGCGGCACTGCTTCAAGGTGGCATAGCGACTGCCGGGCCGGCGCTGCTCGCGGATCTGCGCCAACCGCTGCGGGTCGATGGACAGTCCGAACAGGCGATCCTTGTAGGGCGCGAGCCGCTTGGGCAGTTCCAGCTTGTCCAGGTCGTCGTCGGTCAAAGGATAGTTGGCGGCTTTGACGCCGTAATGCAAGGCCATGTACAGGCAGGTGGGCGTCTTGCCCGAGCGCGACACGCCGACCAGGATCAGGTCGGCCTGCTCGTAGTCCACGTCGATGCCATCGTCGTGCGCCAGTGCGTAGTTGGTCGCGTTGATGCGCGCCTCGTACTTGTCGAAATCGACCAGACCGTGCGAGCGGTTCACCGCACCGGAGCGCTTGGCGCCCAGTTCCTCCTCCAGCGGTCCGATGAAGGGTGCGAACACGTCCAGCATCAGGCCGCCGCTCTGCGCGACGATGTCGCAAAGCGCACGGTCGGCCATCGTGTTGACCACGATCGGCCGCTCGCCGGTCTGCGCGTAGCGCGTCTTGATGCGCAGCGCAGCGGCCTCGGCCTTATGCGTGTCGTCCACGAACGGCAGGCGATGCTTGTCGAACTGGATGCCCTCGAACTGGGCGAGGATCGAATTGCCGATCGTCTCCGCGGTAATACCAGTGGAGTCGGAGATGAAGAAAACCGTGCGTTGCATGCGGATGTCCGTTCGCCCTTGGATGGTTTGCATGGAACCTTAGCGCATGCGCCAAAGCCCGTGTTCGCTTGACTCGCGGCTGACTGGTATGCAGTTGGCCCGGCATCGTGAACAAATGGTCTTCTTGTGCCGTGCACCATCGGCAGCGGACAATACCAGTCCTTTGCGGCCGAAAAATCGGCGCAGCGCAGCGATTACCCAAGCTTTACTAAGGAGAGTCCCTTGAACGACCTGGTGCTTTGGCTGGACAACCTGCGCATGACCGACCTGGGCAAGGTCGGCGGCAAGAACGCCTCGCTCGGCGAGATGATCGGCAACCTCGCCAAGCTCGGCGTCTCGGTGCCCGGCGGCTTCGCCACCACGGCCGATGCGTTCCAGCAGTACCTGGACAAGAGCGGCGTGGCCAAGCGCATACGCGCGCGACTGGACGGCCTGGACGTGGAAGACGTCGAAGCGCTGACCGTCGCCGGCAAGGAGATCCGCAGCTGGGTCACCGAAACGCCGCTGCCGCAGGAACTGGACCAAGCCATTCGCGACGCCTACGCCAAGCTGTGCAAGGACGCCGGCGCGGAGAACATCGCCGCCGCCGTGCGCTCGTCGGCCACCGCCGAGGACCTGCCCGACGCCTCCTTCGCCGGCCAGCAGGAAACCTTCCTCAACGTGGTCGGCATCGACGACGTGCTGCACAAGGTCAAGGAAGTCTTCGCCTCGCTCTACAACGACCGCGCAATCGCCTACCGCGTGCACCAGGGCTTCAAGCACGAGGACGTGTTCCTCTCCGCCGGCGTGCAGCTGATGGTGCGCTCGGACATCGGCGCGTCCGGCGTGCTGTTCACGCTGGACACCGAGTCGGGGTTCCGCGACGTGGTGTTCGTCACCGGTTCCTACGGCCTCGGCGAGATGGTCGTGCAAGGTGCGGTGAACCCCGACGAGTTCTACGTCTTCAAGCCCACGCTCAAGGCGGGCAAGCCCGCCCTGCTCCGCCGCAGCCTCGGCGCCAAGCAGCAGCGCATGGTCTATTCGGACAAGCCCGGCGAGCGCGTGCGCATCGAGGAGACGCCGGCCGAGCTGCGCAACAAGTTCTGCATTTCCGACGAGGACGTGCAGGAGCTGGCCAAGCAGGCGCTGGTGATCGAGCAGCACTACGGTCGCCCGATGGACATCGAGTGGGCGAAGGACGGCAACACCGGCAAGCTCTACATCGTGCAGGCGCGCCCGGAGACGGTGAAGTCGCGCGCCCACGCCACGCAGCTCGAGCGCTTCCAGCTCAACGAGAAGGGCAAGGTGCTGGCCGAGGGCCGTGCCATCGGCCAGAAGATCGGCTCGGGCAAGGCCCGCGTGGTCAAGTCGATCAGCCAGATGCACGAGTTCCAGAACGGCGACGTGCTGGTGGCGGACATGACCGATCCCGACTGGGAGCCGATCATGAAGCGCGCCGCCGCCATCGTCACCAACCGTGGTGGCCGTACCTGCCACGCCGCGATCATCGCGCGCGAGCTGGGCGTGCCGGCGGTGGTCGGCACCGGCAACGCGCTGCAGACGATTCCCGACGGCGCCGAAGTGACCGTGTCCTGCGCCGAGGGCGACACCGGCATGATCTACGAAGGCAAGCTCGCCTTCGACCGCATCACCGCCGACCTGGGTGCCATGCCCGAGGCGCCGCTCAAAATCATGATGAACGTCGCCAACCCCGAGCGCGCGTTCGACTTCGGCATGCTGCCCAACGCCGGCATCGGCCTGGCGCGCCTGGAGATGATCATCGCCAGCCACATCGGCGTGCACCCGAAGGCACTGCTCGAATACAACCGCCAGGACGCCGAGACCAAGGCGAAGATCGACGAGCGCATGGCCGGCTACGCCGATCCCGTGAGCTTCTACGTCGACCGCCTGGCCGAAGGCATCGCCACCATCGCCGCCTCGGTGTACCCGAAGCCCGTGATCGTGCGCCTGTCCGACTTCAAGTCCAACGAATACGCCGGCCTGATCGGCGGCTCGCGCTACGAGCCGCACGAGGAGAACCCGATGATCGGCTACCGCGGCGCCAGCCGCTACGTCGACGCCGGCTTCGCCGAGTCCTTCGCGCTGGAGTGCAAGGCGGTCAAGAAGGTGCGCGAGACGATGGGCCTGTCCAACGTCTGGGTGATGATCCCGTTCGTGCGCACGCTGGGCGAAGGCCGCAAGGTGATCGAGGTGCTCCAGAAGAACGGCCTCAAGCAGGGCCAAAGTTTTGATGGAGAGCCGGACCTCAAGATCATCATGATGTGCGAGGTGCCGTCCAACGCCCTGCTCGCCGATGAGTTCCTGGACATCTTCGACGGCTTCTCGATCGGATCGAACGACCTCACCCAGCTCACCCTCGGCCTGGACCGCGATTCGGGCATCGTCGCCAACCTGTTCGACGAACGCGACCCGGCGGTAAAGAAGCTGCTCGCCCTGGCGATCAAGACCGCCCGCGAGAAAGGCAAGTACGTAGGCATCTGCGGCCAGGGCCCCAGCGACCACCCGGACCTGGCCGAGTGGCTGATGGACCAGGGCATCGAGTCGGTCTCGCTCAACCCCGACACGGTGGTCGACACCTGGCTGCGGCTGGCGAAGAAGAAGGCCGGCTGAGGTCGGGCAGGCTCGCCGGGAGCGCTTGTCAGGGCTCCCGGCTCCACGTAAAATCGCCGGCTCGCGTCGACCCGCGACCCTTTAGGAGAGGTGGCAGAGTGGTCGAATGTACCTGACTCGAAATCAGGCGTACGTGTAAGCGTACCGTGGGTTCGAATCCCACCCTCTCCGCCAGTAGCATGAAGCCCCGATCCAGTGATCGGGGCTTTTTGTTTTTACCGTGCCCGGCTTGCGTCCTGGAACATCAACAGGTAGCTGGCCGCCGACCAGCTGAAGTTGGGCGACTGGTAGCCGTGGCCGGTGAGCGGATCGTAGTTCTCGTAGATGGGCGTCTGCCCTGCCAGGCCTTGTGCGTTCAGCACCAGCCGGCGCGCCATCGCGTCCGCGTCGCGGGTATGGCCGTAACGGCGAAGCGCCTCGACGCCGAACCAGGCCTGGTCCAGCCACACCGGGCCGCGCCAGTAGCCCTTGATCGGCGAGAAGCGCGGGTCGTTCCTCGCGAGCGTCGGGAACGGCATGACGGTGGCGAAGTGCTGCGGGTCGAGCATGACGCGGGCCACGGCGTTCGCCTGCCCCTGGTCCGCAAGCCCGGCCCACAGCGGTGTCCAGCCTTCCGCGCCGAACACGCGCACGGCTTCGCCCGTGCCCAGGCGGGTGTCGAAGAACCAGCCGGCCGAGGCGTCGAACATCCGCGCGCGGACGGCCTTGCCGAGGGCCTGGGCCTCGGCGAGCCAGGCGGCACGGTCGCGCGGCTTGCCCAGCGCCGCGGCGGCGTCGGCGAGCTCCAGCTTCTCGCGGTAGAGATAGGCGTTGAGATCGACCGATTCCTGATCCAGCGACCAGGCGCCCTCGCCGTTCCTGACCATCGTGGCGGCATCGAAACGCACCGCGTTGTCCATGCCGCTTTCCCACGCCGCAGCGATGCGCGTGCCATCGGTGGAACCGAATTCCGCCAGGCCGTTGCCGTCGTGGTCGCGCGCGGCGGACCACCAGCGGTGGTAACGCACCAGCTTGTCGTACATCTGCGCGAGGAAGGCCTTGTCGCCGGTGGTGCGGTAGATCTCCATCGCGGCCCAGGCAGCCAGCGGCGGCTTGCTGTCGCGGCGGTTGTTGTCGGCACGGTCCAGGTAGATGCAGTCGATCACCATGCCGTCGGGCAGCTGGTAGTCGAACATGGCGCGCATCTGCTCGCGCGCCAGGTCGGGCGCGAAGCGGGCCAGCGCCGCCGCGTGCTTCCACGAATCCCAGGCCCAGAAGCCGTTGAAGTCGGGATTGGAGTACGAAGGGATCACGCCGTCGTGGCGCAGATCGCCGCGTGCCGCGCGCCAGTTGGCGATCAGCGTCTGCACGGCCTTGAGCGCGACGTGGTGGACGGTCGCATCCGGCACGCCTGGCAGATGGGTGGTGGCGACGTAGTCGAGGTAGCCGCGCCAGCGCGCGCGGTTGCGTGCCCAGGCCGCCTTGGCATCCACCAACGGCGGCGGCGTGGTGGCGTCGTAGAGCAGTGCCTGCTCAAGGAAAAGCGTGGCCGTTCGCCCCGGCTCCAGCGACAGCGGCCGGCGCAGCGCGATGCGGTAGCCGTTGCCCTGCACGGTGGCTTGCGCGTCTTCCGCGCGCCACCGCGTGAGCAGCGTCGAGGGCGAACCGGAAAAGCGCTGCGTCACCAGGCCGCCGTTGGCTTCCAGTTGTGTCTTTGCGGAAGGCAGCGCGCTGCCTTCCACCGTCACGTCCACCGAGCGCGCGCGAGTGGAGGTGAGCTCGATGCGCACCAGCGCGCGCCGGGAATCGGCGAAGAACAGGGTCTGGCGCACCGCCAGGCCGGGGGCGGCGTCATCGCGCTGCAGGTAGCCGGGACCGGCGTGTTCACCGATCGGCACCAGCGCCAGCGCGCCCTGCCCGCCCGCATCGCGCAGGACCAGCCGCGCGAAGCGCGCGCCGACCCAGCGTCCGCCCTCGAGGCTGTGTACGAACGGTCCGGAGAATCCGCCCGCCTTGTCGTCCGTGGGCGGCAGGCTGTAGCCATGCCATGAGCCGGCATCGAAGAAGATGTTGAAGCTGCGATCGGACGGGTCGCGGGGAGCGCCGTGCAGATCCAGCACGTCCAGGTAGGGCGCATCCGTCGTGCGGGCGTGGTTGAGCGTGTCGGCCCGCAGATGGGCGACCGGCAGGACGAGGGCGAGGAACAACACCAAGGCGAGCTGCCGTTTTATGGCGAGGAAAGGCACGAACGTTCTCCATCCAGTCCACGCGAAGCGCACACACACGGCAAGATCGACGATCCCTTGCCGTGGCTTCGCGCAACAAACACCCATGTTCGCCGATGTTGGCCATCGAGCCCAGGCCGCGCGTGCAGCCTTTGCGCGCCCGGGCGTCATCCGGCATGCTGCGTGCCGCTTCCACGGCCCATCGCCCATGATCGAGTTCGGACACGGCACCCACGTCGGCCTGCGCCGCACGCGCAACGAGGACACCTATTACGCCGATCCGGCGCTGGGCCTGTTCCTCGTCGCCGACGGCATGGGCGGACACCAGCATGGGGAAGTCGCCTCGGCGCTGGTGCGCGATGCGATCGTCGAGCAGGTCGGGCGTGGATGCGGGCTGGTCGAGGCGGTGCGTAGCGCCGGCGAACGGCTCTTCAGGCATTCCAGCGCCGCGGCGGACCAGCTGCCGATGGGCACGACGGTGGCCGCGCTGCGATTGTCCGGCGACCGCTACGAGGTGGCCTGGGTCGGCGACAGCCGCATCTACCTATGGCAACACGGCGCGCTGCGGCAGGTCAGCCACGACCATTCACTGGTGCAGGAACTAGTGGCCGCGGGCCAGCTCGACCCGGCGTTGGCCGAGCGCCACCCGCAGCGCAACGTGCTGACCCAGGCATTGGGCGTCACCGCGATCGAGCACCTGCACATCGGCATGGCGCGCGGGCCGGCCGAACCGGGCAGCCGCTTCGTGCTTTGCAGCGATGGCCTGACCGAAAGCCTGTCCGACGCGGCGATCGCGCGGATCGTCGGCCGCACCGACCTGGCCGCGCAGGAATGCGTCGATCACCTGCTCCTCGCTGCGCTCGATGGCAGCGCGGACGACAACATCACGGTGATCCTGGCGCGCGTGAGCTGAACGCTCAGGCCTCGGCCGCCACCGCCTCGGGCCGCTCCAGCCGACGCCACACGCTGCCGCTCTGGGCCGCCTTGTCGAGTGCATCCAGCCGCTGTTCGTGCGCGGCCAGTTCGGCTGCGTCGGCACGCAGCACGCGCGGGCGGCGCAACAACGTGACCGGTGCCAGCACGGCGGCACCGGCTTCCTCGTGGGCGCCCTCGAAGGCCAGGTCCAGCACCACCTGGCCGGAGGTCATCGCCAGGTAGACGTCGGCCAGCAACTGGGCGTCGATCAGGCCGCCGTGCAGGTCGCGCGCGGAGTTGTCCACGCCCAGGCGCTTGCACAGCGCATCCAGGCTGTTGCGCTGGCCGGGATAGCGCTCGCGCGCCATCGCCAGCGTGTCGATCACGCGGCAGCGGTCGCCGATGCAGCCCAGGTGCGCGCCGACGCGCGCCAGTTCCGCATCGAGGAAGCCGACGTCGAAGCTGGCGTTGTGGATGATCAGCTCGGCATCGCCGATGAAGGCGAGGAAGTCGTCCGCGACGTCCGCGAAGAACGGCTTGTCGAGCAGGAACTCGTCCTCGATGCCGGTGACCTGCCGCGCGCCCTCGTCGATCGCGCGCTCGGGATTGAGGTAGGTCTGCCAGTGCCGGCCGGTCGGACGGCGTTCGACCAGCTCCACGCAGGCGATTTCGATCAGCCGATGCCCCTGGCGCACTTCCAGGCCGGTGGTCTCGGTATCCAGAACGATCTGTCTCATGCCCTGCCCCTGTGGCGCTCGGCCTGCTCGCGCGCGGCGGTGTCGACGCGTTCGTTTTCCACGTGGCCGGTGTGGCCGCGCACCCACGCCCAGCGTACCTGATGCGGCGCTTTCGCCGCTGCCAACCGCTCCCACAGATCCTGATTCTTCACCGGCTTCTTGTCGGCGGTGCGCCAGCCGTTGGCGACCCACTTGGGCAACCATTGCTCGATGCCCTGCATGACATAGCGCGAGTCGGTGGTGAGCACCACCTTGCACGGGCGCGTCAGTGCTTCCAGCGCGCCGATCGCGGCCATCAGCTCCATGCGATTGTTGGTGGTGGCCGGCTCACCACCTGAGAACAGGCGCTCGACGCCCTTGGCGCGCAGCAGGGCGGCCCAGCCGCCGGGCCCGGGATTGCCCAGGCACGCGCCGTCGGTAAACGCTTCGACTTCGATCATCGTTCCTCGCGAAAGAATCAGGCGGCGGCGTTGCGGCGCGCGCCGGGCGCGAGGCCGGCGACCGGCGCCGCGGCGATCGCACGCGGACGCAAGCGGATCGGCGCGGCCGCCTGGCGCCGCTTGCGCGCGATCAGCAGGTAACCGCCACCGAGCGGGCCGCCATGGTGCGGCACCACCGCCGAGCTCGGCCACATCGGACCGACGCGCTGCACGCGCTCGACATTCAGCTCCGCGCCGCGCAGCCAATGGCCGATGCGCAGCGGCGATTCCAGGCTCACGCCACGCTGGCCGCGCCACAGCAGCCACGGCAGCCAGCCGCTGGCCGGGTGCATGCCGGTCAGCGCCAGCATGCCTCCGGGGGCGAGCACGCGGGCCGCTTCGCGCAGCAGGTCTTGCGGACCGGGCGCCACTTCCAGCGCATGGCTAAGCAGTACCAGGCCGAAGGCGTCGTCCACGAACGGCAGCGGCTCGTCCAGGCGCGTGTGCAGGTCGCCGGCGCAACGGTTGCCGTCCAGGTGCAGCTGCACCCAGCGATCGAGCATCGGCGAGGCCGGCGTGGCGTCGCGCGCCACGGCGGACACCTGCAACGCATAGGCGCCGGCGCAGCGCTGCAGTTCCGGGGCCAGCGCCTGCGCCTCTGCGGCAAGCAGGCCGCGCATCGGCTTGCTGGCGTAGATGTCTTGGTCGCGTTGAGGCATGTCGCGCCTGTTTCGCCGCAAAACGAGAGTGTAGCGGCTGAGGGTCGGAAGCGCGCCACCGGTCGCGGAATGCGCCGCCAGGCTGAACGCGGATCACACATTTAACGGCTCACTAACGAGTGGCCCGGATACGGCACTTATAGTCGGGCGCTTCGCGCAAGCCGGATGCCTGCGCCAGTCGATACGAAAGGCTGCGGAGACCGTTCTTGCACGTCGTACCGTTACCGGCGCTTGCCGACAACTACATCTGGTTGCTGCATGACGACGACGGCCAGGCCGTCGTGGTCGATCCGGGCGAAGCCGCGCCGGTGGAAGCCGCCCTGTCCGCGCGCTCGCTGCGCCTGCAGGCGATCCTGCTGACCCATCATCATGGCGACCACATTGCCGGGGCCGCTGCATTGCGCGAGCGCCACGGCGCGACCGTCTACGCCCCGCGTGACGAGCGCATCGGTGCCGTCGATCGACAGGTGGGCGACGGCGACGTCGTCACGCTGGATCGGCCGCAAGCCCGCTTCGAGGTGCTCGAAGTGCCGGGCCACACCCGCAGCCACATCGCCTATGCCGGCGAAGGCCTGCTGTTCTGCGGCGACACCTTGTTCAGCCTCGGCTGCGGGCGCCTGTTCGAAGGCACGCCGGCGCAGATGCTCGCCTCGCTGGAGCGTCTGGCCGCGCTGCCCGGCCATCTCGAGGTGTGCTGCGGCCACGAATACACCGAGGCCAACGGCCGTTTCGCGCGACAGGTCGACCCGACCAATCGTGCGTTGGCCGACCGCTGCATCGAAGCCGCCGATGCACGCGCCCAGGGTCGCCCCACCGTGCCCGTGCCGCTGGCCAGCGAGCTGGCCTGCAATCCCTTCCTGCGCATCGACAGCGAAGCGCTGGCCGATTGGGCCGGGCATCGACACGCCGCCGGTGGTCGGGTCGAACGCTTCGCCGCACTGCGCGCCGCCAAGGACGTCTTCCAGGGATGAGACACGTACTTCGACCGCTGCCGCTGACCCTGTCGCTGCTGCTCGCCGCCTGCGCCACCGCGCCGATCCCGCAGCCAGCACCATCCAAGGCCCAGGCGCCCGTGGCCGTCGTGCCGGACGTCGCCGCCGGCGCCCCGGCAAGCCCGCAGGCACCTGCCGCCACGAATGTATGGGAGCGGCTGCGCGGCAGCTTCGCGATGGCCGACTGCGCCGCCGATCCGGCGATCGACGTCTGGGCCCGCCGCTACACCCGTTCGCCCAAGCACTTCGAGGCGCAGATGCGGCGGGTGCTGCCGCGCCTGTTCTACGTGCAGGAAAGCGCGCAGCGGCATGGCGTGCCGGGCGAGTTCGCGCTGCTGCCCTGGGTGGAAAGCCACTTCATCCCGGTCGCGCCGCGCAAGAACCGCGCCGCGGGCATGTGGCAGATCATGCCGGGCACGGCCCGCCACATGGGCCTGGCGGTGGAACGCGACTACGACGGCCGGCTCGACGTGCCGGCCGCCACCGACAAGGTAATGGCCCTGCTCAAGGGCTACCACGACCACTTCCAGGACTGGCGCCTGACCGATTACGCCTACAACGCCGGCCGCTACGGCATCGATCGCCTGGTCAAGCGCGACGGCACGCCGCCGGCCGAACCGGCGGTGCCCACATTGCCAGTGCGTGCGGGCACCCGTCAGCACCTGGTCAAGCTGATGGCGATCGCCTGCGTGGTGCGCGAGCCCGGACGCTTCCACGTCACGCTGCCGACGCTGGAGGAAAGCCAGCAACTGGTCACCGTCGAGGTAGGCCAGCGCCTGACGCTGGACCAGGCCGCGCAACACGCCGGCCTGCCGCGGGCCGCGCTGGCCGACCTCAACGCGGCCTACCGCAACGGTCTCATCGACACCCGCCACGGCGCTCGCCTGCTGCTGCCACGCCAGCATGCCGACCGGTTGCGCACTGCGTTGCTGGCGCAGGCGGTCGGCGGCCCCAGCGACCTGGTCGCCAGCGTCAGCGCCCAGCCCCGGTTGCCCGACCTGGACGACGATGACCAACCCGTCACGAGCGAGGCCGAGCACATCCCCGCGACGCCGACACTCGATGCGTCCGCACCGCCGACCCATGTGGTCCGTCGCGGCGAGACGCTGTCCGGACTGGCCCGGCACTACGGCGTGAAGGTCGCCCAGCTCAGGCACTGGAACCATCTGAGTGACAACGCCATCCGCATCGGGCAGAAGCTCACGGTGGGCGCAGCCAACTGACGGGCGCGTGCGGCGGCGGATCAACCGCCGCTGCGCACCGTGGCGCGGCTCTGCCGCCAGTAGTCCTGCCACGCTTGAAACATCAACACGTTCCACAGGTGCGTGTGCCACTTCCGCTCACCCTGGCCGAAGCGTTGCCACACCTGTGCGATCGCCGCCGCATCCAGCACGCCTTCGGCGGCCAGGCGCTGCGGCGACAGCAGGTCGCCCGCCCAGGTCTTCAGGTCGCCGCGCAGCCACGCTGTCACCGGCGCGCCGAAGCCGCGCTTGCCCCGGTGGACCATCGAGGCCGGCAGGTAGCGCAGCAGCACCTGCTTGAGCAGAAACTTGCTCACGCCTTCGCGCAGCTTCATGTGCAGCGGCAGCGACCAGGCGAACTCCGCCACGCGCCAGTCCAGCAGCGGCGCACGCGCTTCCAGGCTTACCGCCATGCTGGTGCGGTCGACCTTGCACAGCAGGTCGTCGGGCAGGTAGCTGACGAAGTCGGCAAGCATCATCGCGTCGGCCGGCGTGCCGGCGCCATCGAGCGGATCGGCCAGGTGGTAGAACGACTCGAGCGCCCGCGCGCCCGGCACCACCGCGGCCGGATCGCGCCAGCGCGTCACACGGTTGCGATAGACGTCACCGATGCCCCGCGCGCCCATCTCCGCCAGCAGCGCGGCCAGGCCGCCACCGCGCGACGCCTCGCCCTGCCCCTGTGCGATCCGCGCGAGCGGCTGGCGCAACGCAGAAGGCACGCGCGAGAGCATCCTCCAGTTGCGCAGCGCGCGCTGGTAGCGGCCGTAGCCGAAGAACAGCTCGTCGCCGCCATCACCGGACAGCGCCACCGTGACGCCGCCACGCGCCAGCCTGGCGACCAGCGCCGTGGGCACCTGCGAAGCATCGGCAAACGGCTCGTCGAACATCGCCGGCAGTTGCGGCACCACCGACAGGGCGTCGGCACCACTGACGTAAAGCTCCGTGTGGTCGGTGCGCAGGTGCTCCGCCACCTCGCGCGCCAGCGGCGCCTCATCATGGTGCGAGCCCTCGAAGCCGATGCTGAAGCTGTGTACCGGCCGCGTGCTCTGCGCCTGCATCATCGAGGTGACGATGGACGAATCAGTGCCGCCGGAGAGGAACACGCCCACCGGCACGTCGGCGACCATGCGCAAGCCGACGGCGTCGCGGAGCAGATCGTCCAACTGATCTTCCGCCTCGGCATCCGTGCCGGTGAATGGCGCCGACAACGCGACGCGCATGCGCTCGCGCGCGTCCCAGAACGGCCGCTGCGCCCGTTCCGGCTGATGGAACGCCGCGCCGGCGGCTACTGACGCCGCATTCATGCGCAGCAGGCGGCCGGGCATCAGTTTGAACGTGTGCTCGTGAATGCAATGCGGCGCCGGGATGTAATCCAGCCGCAGCAGCAACGTGAGGGCATCGCGGTCGATGCCGTTGTCGAAATCGGGATGGCGCCACAGCGCCTTGAGCTCGGAACCGAACACCAGCGTCCCGCCGGCCCAGCCGTAGTACAGCGGCTTCTTGCCGACCCGGTCGCGCGCCAGCCAAAGGCAGCGTTCGCTGCGGTCCCACAGCGCCAGCGCGAACATGCCGTTGCAACGGCGCAGGCTTTCCTCCACGCCCCAGGCGGTGAACGCGGCGAGCAATACTTCGGTGTCGGAGTGGCCGCGAAAGCTCGCACCGAGCGCTTGAAGTTGCACGCGCAGTTCGCTGAAGTTGTAGATCTCGCCGTTGTAGGCCAGCACGTAGCGACCGTCAGCCGACGCCATCGGCTGGTGTCCCAGCGGCGACAGGTCGAGGATGCTCAGGCGCTGGTGCGCCAGCGCCATGCCGGCCTGCGCATCCACCCAGGTGCCATGATCATCCGGCCCACGGTGCCCGATCGCCGCACCCATCGCACCGGCCAGCGACGCGAGTTCTTCTTCCTGCCGCTCCGGCGAAGGCAGCAGCAGGCCCGCCAATCCACACATGGTTCCGTTCCAGTCGATCGATCCGGCCCTTATACCCGAAAAGGTCCCGGAGCCTTCGTGCCGGTGATACAAAGACGGGCCAGGCCCCATGTGAAAAGGAACCGATCCATGTCCCTGCACACGCCACGCCGTACCCTCGCTGCCCTGCTCGGCCTGCTGCTCGCCGGAAGCGCGCTTGGCGCTGCGCCTGCCAGCAAGCCCGCCGACCATCCGCTGTTGCTCAAGGCCGACCGCGTGTTCGACGCGCGCAGCGAGCAGGCGCACGCAGGCTGGGTGGTACTGGTGCAGGGCGACAGGATCGCCGCGGTCGGCCCGGCCGCGCAGGTGCAGGCGCCACCCGGCACGGAGACCATCGACCTGCCCGGCACCACCTTGCTGCCCGGCCTGATCGACGCGCACTCGCACATCTTCCTGCACCCGTACAACGAGACCCTGTGGAACGACCAGGTACTCAAGGAAAGCCTGCCCTACCGCACCATCGAAGCCGTGCAGCACGCGCACGACACGCTGATGGCCGGCTTCACCGCGCTGCGCGACCTGGGCACCGAAGGCGCCGGCTACGCCGACGTCGACGTGCAGCACGCCATCGACCAGGGCCTGATCCCCGGCCCGCACCTGTTCGTCGCCACCCGCGCCACCATCGCCAGCCACTGCTACGGCCCCGGCCCGATGGGCTTCCGCAGCGACATGGACCTGCCGCAGGGCGGCATCCCGGTCAGCGGCGTGCCGCAGATGATCGACGCCGTGCGCGACCAGGCCGGCCACGGCGCCGACTGGATCAAGATCTACGCCGACTACCACTGCGGCAAGAGCCATGGCTCCGTGCCGACCTTCAGCGAGGAGGAATTGAAGGCCGGCGTCGAGACCGCGCATTCGCTCGGCCTGCCGGTGTCGGTGCACTCGACCACGCCCGAAGGCATGCGCCGCGCCGTGCTGGCCGGCGTCGACACCATCGAGCATGGCTACGGCGGCACTGCCGAAGTATTCGCGCTGATGAAGAAGCACGGCGTCGCCTTCCTGCCCACGCTGGAGGCCGAAGCGGCCTACGCCCAGTACTTCCGTGGCTGGAAGCCTGGCCTGCCGCCGGACGCCGACATGCAGCAGGCCGCCCACGCCTTCAGGCTGGCGATGGATGCCGGCGTCACCATCGGCAACGGCAGCGACGTCGGCGTGTTCACCCACGGCGACAACTACAAGGAGCTGGAGTGGATGGTGCGCGACGGCATGCGCCCCACCCAGGCCCTTCTCGCCGCCACCGCAGTGGACGCGAAGATCCTGCGCCAACAGGACAGGTTCGGTCAGCTCAAGGTGGGGATGGAGGCGGACATCATTGCCGTGCGAGGTGACCCCACCGCGGACATTGGCGCGCTGGCCCATGTGCCGTTTGTGATGAAGGACGGCGTGGTGTACAAACGGCCCGATTAGGGCGAAGCATGCGGGTCGTCCGCACAATGGATTTGTGCAAGGACAAGACTTCTTCTTGTCCGTCTTTCATCAGGAGCGATGATCATGGCGAAGCCGCAGGCAACCTATCTCCGCGACCGCAGCAGGGACAAGATCCATTTCGAAGCCCCGCGGTCCAGGTCACGCGTAGCGATCCGCAACGCGAGCATCGAGGATTTCTACAACGCCCTCTGCATCGTGACCTGGAAGGACGTCGCGACGTGGCGCCGCGCAATCGCCGCCTTGGCGGACGATCTCCAGCACAACCGCCCGCTTTCAAAAAGCAGCGAGAAGGCGGAAGCGATCAGCAAGTTCATTGGCGATCTTCGCGAACACCTCGAGAAGATCGAAGCCCGCAGCCATTTCCAGGCGCAAATACTGGTGCACACGGAAACGCTGCTCCGCGCTCCGCGTCCGCTGGCGCCTGCCGACCTCACGTTGCCGATGGTCATTGCGGCCCTTCACATATTCGAAGTGCTCGTCCGCAGGCATTTCCGGGGCGCCCGGCGTTAGGGAGGTTGCGGTCGGCATGGATCACTTGATGCCTACCACCATCGAGTCCGGCCCGACCAGGTGCTCCACGCTCGCTTGCCTGAAGCCGGCGTCCTTCATCCAGCCGGCGCAATCGGCGCCGGTGTAGTCGAAGCCACCGGGCGTCTCGATCAGCATGTTGAGGCTCATCAGCAGGCCGAAGGCGTTTTCCTTGCGCTCGTCGTCGATGATCGACTCGTACACCACCAGCGCGCCGCCCTCGGGCAGCGCGTCGTACGCCTTGGCTATCAGCATGCGTTTGGTGGGCAGGTCCCAGTCGTGCAGGATGTGGCCCATCAGTACGACGTCCGCCTTGGGCAGCGCCTGTTCGAAGAAGCTGCCGGGGGCGAAATCGACGCGGTCGGCGACGCCGAGGGCGCGCATGTGCTCCTCGAAGATCGGACGCACCGGTGGGAGGTCGAAGCCGGTGCCGTGCAGGTGCGGATGGGCCAGCGCGATCTGCGCGGCGAGGTCGCCCTGTGCCGTGCCTACATCGACGAAGCTGCGGTAATCCTTCCACGGGAACTGGCGGGCGATCGCCAGGTTGGCGCCACGGCTGATGCCGGTCATCGCGGCGAGGAATTGCTTGAGTCGCGCCGGATCGGCGTACAGCGTGTCGAACAGGTTCGGTTCCCCGTGCGCGATCTCGTTCTGCGGCAGGCCGGTGCGCAGCGCCTCGGTCAGGCCGGCCCAGAACGGGTAGAGGCGCGCGTTGGCCATTTCCAGGATGCCGCCGACGTAGGACGGCTTGCCGCGATCGAGGAATAGATCGGTCTCGGCCGTGTTGGCGTAGCGGCCGTCCACACGCGCGAGGAAGCCGAGCGCCACCAGCGCGTCGAGGAAATCGCCCGCCGCGCGCGGGTGCAGCCCCAGGGCGTCGCGCAGGCCTTGCGGGTCCCGCGGGCCGCTGGCCAGCTCGGTGAACAGGCCGAGTTCGATCGCGCTGAGCAGCGTCTTGGAGGCCCAGAACGCCAGGCCGGTCTGCAGGATGGTGTCGGGCGTGGGTTGCGCTTGCATGCGGGTCGCTCCGGCGGGCACCGCGCGAGCGGTGCGGGTGCGTCGGCCCGGGGACATGCGTAACCGGAACCCGGGGGCCGGCGAAGCATCAGGGTGTCTCCCCTACCCGGTACGCGGGTCGGGGAGCGCCATAATGCCACCCGCTCCGTTGACCGGCCTTCACATGCGCCTCTGGACCCTGCACCCCAAGCACCTGGACCGCCAGGGCCTGCTCGCCCTGTGGCGCGAGGGATTGCTGGCGCGCGCCGTGTTGCGCGGCGAGACGCGCGGTTACCGGCAGCATCCGCAACTCGAGCGCTTCCGTGACCACGCGACGCCCGAACGGGCGATCGATGCCTACCTGGCGGCCGTGCAGGAAGAGGCCGCTTCGCGCGGCTATGCCTTCGACCGGGGCAAGCTCGGGGTGATCGAGTGCGTGCCCGCCATGGCCGCGACGGAGGGACAACTGGCCTACGAATGGCAGCACCTGCTGCGCAAGCTCGCCGTGCGCAATCCGCCGCTGGCCGAGCGTTGGGGCAAGGAAGCGCCCGCTTGCCATCCGCTGTTCGTGGTCGGGCCCGGCCCGATTGCATCCTGGGAGAGGCCCTGACCGACGGCGCTGCTTGGAACGTTCAGGCCCGGCCCCCATTCAAGGCCAGGCCTGAGGGACTGAAGAACCGATGGAATCCCCCGCGTTCGCGGGAATGACGACAGGCCACGGAAAGCCGTTCCGCAAGCACGCGTCCGTCGACCGACCGCGACGCCATGCAGCCACACGAGGTAGCCATGCCGACCTACAGCAAGACGCCCGAGGCGCTCGCCCGCCTCACTCCCGAGCAGTTCCGCGTGACCCAGCAGAGCGGCACCGAGCGGCCGTTCGACAACGCATTCAACGACCACCACGAGGCGGGCCTCTACGTCGACGTGGTTTCCGGCGAACCGCTGTTCACCTCGCTGGACAAGTTCGACAGTCATTGCGGCTGGCCGAGCTTCAGCCGTCCGGTGGAACCGGCGCATGTGGTCGAGAAGCACGACGCCAGCCACGGGATGATCCGTACCGAGGTGCGCTCCAGCCACGGCGACAGCCACCTGGGCCACGTCTTCCCGGACGGGCCGCGCGATCGCGGCGGCCTGCGCTACTGCATCAATTCGGCCTCGTTGCGCTTCGTCCCGCTCGACGCGCTCGAGCGCGAGGGCTACGGCGAGTACCGCAAGCTGTTCGACACGAAGGAGGCCAACCGATGAGCACCGAACGCGCCATCCTCGCCGGCGGCTGCTTCTGGGGCATGCAGGAACTGCTGCGCCACCAGACCGGCGTGATCGCCACCCGCGTGGGCTACGCCGGCGGCGACGTGCCCAATGCCACCTACCGCAACCACGGCAGCCATGCCGAGGCGGTGGAGATCCTGTTCGATCCCGAAAAGATCAGCTATCGCCGCCTGCTGGAGTTCTTCTTCCAGATCCACGACCCGAGCACGCCCAACCGCCAGGGCAACGACCGCGGCAGCAGCTACCGCTCGGCGATCTACTACACCAGCGAAGCGCAGAAGCGCGTCGCCGAGGACACGATCGCCGACGTCGACGCTTCCGGCCTCTGGCCCGGCAAGGCGGTGACCGAGGTGGAACCGGCCGGCGATTTCTGGGAAGCCGAGCCGGAACACCAGGACTACCTGCAGCACTACCCGACCGGCTACACCTGCCACTTCGTGCGGCCGGAATGGAAGCTGCCGCGGCGCGCCGAGGCCGGTTAGGCACGCGACTGCCCGTTTGTGCCCCGGCCCGCACGCGCCGGGACGCACCTTCACCGCCCCTTGATGCCACGCCCGGTATCACGCGCGGGCCCTCATGCGCGGTGCACTCAACGCCCCGACACACGGACGTCCGGACATCGAGGACACGCAACGCGCCGGCGTGACACCTTCTGCATCCTTCGCCTGATCACCGGCCGGCCACACCGCCAACCACGACGTCCCGAAGCGTTCCCCGTTCGAGCCAGCGCCGCCATGACCCTTTCCGTCAAGTCGTTGAGCAAGCGCAGCATGGCTGTCGCGCGGCACGTCTATGCCGACCTGTGCCAGCGGCAGCGCCAGTCGCATTACAACCACAAGGCCGAGGTCGTGCTGCGCGCCGTGGAAAGCCAGCGGGGCCGCACCGATTCAACCGCCGTGCGGCAAGCGGACGAGTATGCGCGGGAAGTGCTGGGCAGCGCCATGTACGCACCCTGGCTGCGTGTCTACGCGGCGGTCAGCGGCGGCTTCCGCGAGGGCTGGATCCCCGACAACTACTACGGCCTGGTGGTAGATACGCGCAAGAACGGCGACGCGGCCAAGATCGCGCAAATCAAGTCGTTCACCGGCCGTATCCTCGACACCGATGCTCTGCCGGATCTGGCCTATGCGATCGACGGCCTCTACTACTCGCGCGAATACCGGCCGGTGTCACAGCAGCAACTGGTGGACATCCTGTTCGCACGCGACGAGCGGGCGGTGTTCAAGGCCGACAATTCCAGCCAGGGCCGCAGCGTGGTCTTCATGATGCGGAAGGATTTTTCCGCGGACCGCCCGCTGCGCCTGCCTGATGGCGTCTTCCAGGCGCCCATCCGCCAGCACGATTTCCTCGCGGCGTTCAGCCCTACGGCCATCGCCACGGTGCGCATCACCACCGCCCGCGAACTCGACGGCCGCATCACGGTCAAGGCCGCCTATCTGCGCCTTGGCCGCACCAGCGACGAGATCGTGCGTAGTCGCAGCCATGTGCGGGTGGCGGTCGATCCGGTCAGCGGCGAACTGGCGGAGAGCGGATACCTGCACGACTGGCGCCGCACCGACACCCACCCGGACACCGGCCTGGGCTTCGCCGGCCAGGCCATCCCGCATTTCGACAAGGCCGCGCAGCTGTGCCGCTCGCTCCACCAGAGCTGCCCGCACATGTCATGTCTGGGCTGGGACCTGTGCATCGACCGGGACGACAAGCCGCAACTCATGGAATGGAACTCACGCTTCAACGACATCAAGTTTTCCGAGGCCACGACCGGTCCCTGCTTCCGCGGCCTGGGCTGGGAAAACCTGTGGCGGCAGGCGGCGCTCGAGCCGGCCTGACGGCCTGCGGGCAACCGGAAGAAAACCCATCCTTGCGGCTTCCTGTCGAAATCCGTGCGCGCCGACCGTCGCTACCAGGCAATCCCACTCTCAAGGAGCCATGCCATGTCCTACATCGACGGTTTCGTGATCGCCGTGCCCACGGCCAACAAGCAGCAGTTCATCGACCACGCCAAGCATTTCGACGCGATGTTCCTCGAGTTCGGCGCGACCCGCATCTGCGAGTGCTGGGGCGACGACGTGCCCGAGGGCAAGCTCACCGACTTCCGCCGCGCCGTGCAGGCCACGGCGGAGGAGACGGTGGCGTTCTCGTGGATCGAATGGCCGGACAAGGCCACACGCGACGCCGGCATGAAGAAGATCATGGAGGACCCCCGCATGGGCCCCGACACCCCGATGCCATTCGACGGCAAGCGGATGATCTTCGGCGGGTTCGCGCCGGTGGTTTCGCTGGACGCGTAGGCGCGCCCCGATCTGCCCTAGTGCGCGCGGTAGTAGTCGACTTCCCGGTACCGCCGCGCGTACAGCCCGAACGCCAACGCCGCCAGCAACGCGAACGCGGCGAAGAAGAACATCTGGAACGCGATCGTGCTGAGCCCGCTGCGCGCGATCGAACCGGTGACGGCGTCATTGCGCACGGCGGCGTTGGCCAGCAGCACCCACAGGTTGCCGATCGTGGTGGTGAGATTCCAGAAGCTCATCACCACGCCCTTCATCGACGCCGGCGCCTGGCTGTAGGCGAATTCCAGGCCGGTCGCCGAGACCAGCACCTCGCCGAAGGTGAGCAAGGCATACGGCAGCACCTGCCAGGTGATCGACAGCGCGTCGCCGCCGTCGATCGCCACCTGCAGCGCGCCCACCACGATCCACGCCAGGCCGCTGAAGGCGATGCCCGCGGTCATTCGCCGCAGCGCGGTGGGCGCATAGCCCAGCCGACGCAGCAGCGGGTAGAGCATCAGGTTGTTGAACGGGATCAGCAGCATCACCAGCATCGGGTTCAGCGCCTGCATCTGCGCCGGGTGGAACCAGTCGGGCATGCTCATGCGGCCGCCCTGCACCACCCAGGTCGAGGCCTTCTGGTCGAACAGCGAGAAGAACGGCGTGGTCAGCGCGAAGATCACCAGCACCCGCAGCACGTTGCGCGCGCCGTCGACCGCCGCGTCCGGATGCACGCCGCGGGCTCGCTCCATCTGCATCCAGGCGCCGCCGCCGACGCCGGCGATCAGCGCCACCAGCGCCAGGCAGGCGGCGATCACGAAGCCCAGGTCGGGAATCAACGCAAAGGAAGCCAGCGCCACCAGCACGCCAGCCCCGGCGGCCCACAGGCCCGGCCGCGCCTGTCCCGGCCGGTGGCTGAGCAGCGCCGTGCGGACCACGCGCGAGAACGCGTTCTCGTCCGGCGCTGCCGGCGGCACCATCACGTACTGGCGCCGGCCCAGCCAGAACACCACCGTCGCGACGAACATCAGCGCACCGGGAATGCCGAACGCGACCGCCGCACCGAACTGGCGCAGGAAGATCGGCATCAGCAGCGACGCGAAGAACGAGCCGAAGTTGATGATCCAGTAGAACGCGTCGAACACCACCTTGGCCAGGTGCTTGTTCGACTGGTCGAACTGGTCGCCCACGAACGAGGCCACCAGGGGCTTGATGCCACCGGCGCCCAGCGCGATCAGCCCCAGGCCGACGAAGAAGCCGACGCGGTGGTCCTCGAAGATCGCCAGGCAGGCGTGCCCCAGGCAGTACACCAGGCTCATCCACAGCACGGTGTGGTACTTGCCGAAGAAGCGGTCGGCGATCCAGCCGCCGAGCAACGGGAAGAAGTACACGCCGATGACGAAGCTGTGGAACACGTCCTTGGCCGCCAGCGTGCGCTCGGCCTCGGGCATGTAGGCCAGCAGGCTGCTGATCAGGAACGGCGTGAGGATGTTGCGCATCCCGTAGAACGAAAACCGCTCGCAACCCTCGTTGCCGATGATGTAGCCGATCTGCCGCGGCAGGCGGCCGTCCTGGTCGTTGGTGGTCGTGCTCATCCGGACTCCCGTCTTCGGAGACTCGCCCACGGCGCTCCCCTGGACGCCCGACTCTATCAAGTAGGGTGGGCTTCAGCCCACCATGCACGGCGCGGAAGGCGGGCTGAAGCCCATCTACGGCTTTGGATTGCCGCGTTCCATGGCGCCCTCGATGCGTCGATCCGGCACCAGCCACATCACCGCCACCGCCGCGTACAACGCCTGCGCGATCCACGCGGCCCACAGCGTGGCCGCGATGCCCAGCGCATACAGCACGGGCGAGAGCTTGCCCTTCCAGTCGCTGCCGATCGCGCGCCCGAGCACCGACTCATGGCCGTGCAGGTGGATCAGCGTCCGCTGCAGCAGCCAGTACGCCAGCGCCGCCATCAGCAGCACGAAGCCGTAGGCGGCCGTGGGCGCGGCGGCGAAGTGATTTTCGCCCATCCAGGCGGTGGCGAAGGGAAACAGCGACAACCAGAACAGCAGGTGCAGGTTCGCCCACAGGGCGCCGCCGGAAACCTGCCGGGAGGCCGCCAGCATGTGGTGGTGGTTGTTCCAGTAGATGCCCACGTAGACGAAGCTCAGCACGTAGCTGAGCAGCACCGGCAGCAACGGCGCGAGCGCCGCCAGCGAGCTGGCGTGCGGCACCTTCAGCTCCAGCACCATGATCGTGATGATGATGGCGATCACGCCGTCGCTGAAGGCTTCCAACCGGCCCTTGCCCATGGATTGCGTTCCCCTCGAATCGAGCACGCGGCGACTGTAGCAAGAAGCTTCCGGGCCAAGGAGCCCGTACACCGTTTCCGGGACGGCACCGCAACAAGCAACCCAAAGGTTGCTTTTCGACATCGACGGGCGCACCCTACATGCAACCAGGAGGTGGCATATGAACGACCGCATCGAAAAGCGCATCGCACTGAAGGCCCCGGTATCCCGCGTGTGGCGCGCGCTGACCGACCACGAGCAATTCGGCGCCTGGTTCCAGGTGAAGCTGGAGGCGCCGTTCGAACCCGGCAAGGAAGCCGTCGGGCGGATCACCCATCCCGGCTATGAGCACGTCACCTGGCGCGCGGTGGTGCGGCAGATGGTGCCCGAGCGGCTGTTCTCGTTGAGCTGGCACCCGTATGCCGTGAAGCCGGACGTGGATTACTCGGACGAGCCGCAGACGCTGATCGAGTTCCGCCTCGAGCCGCACGGCGAGGGCACCCTGCTGACCCTGACCGAGTCGGGTTTCGAGCGCATCCCCGCCGACCGCCGCGACGAAGCGTTCCGCATGAACGAGGGCGGCTGGACCCAGCAGATGGAGAACATCCGCCGCTACGTCGAAGAGACCGCGCCGTGATCGCTCGCGCCCGCCCGCGCCCGCCGCAGACGCCGGCGCGCGCGGCCGGCGTGTTCGCCGCGCTGGGCGATCCCACGCGGCTGGCGCTGGTCAACCGGCTCAGCGACGGCTCGCGCCGCTCCATCGCCCAGTTGAGCGAGGGCCACCCGGTGACCCGTCAGGCGATCACCAAGCACCTGCGCGTGCTCGAAGGCGCGCGCCTCGTGCGGCAGGAACGCGCCGGCCGCGAACGGCTGTACGCACTGGACCCGGCGCCGATCGAGGAACTGCGCCGCTACATCGACTGGGTTTCCGGCCAGTGGGATGCGCGACTGGCCCGGCTCAAGGCGCTGGTGGAAGAAACATAGCGGAGCCGCGTCGCACGGCGCGCACCCTGCCCGCCCGGTAGGCCGCCGGACTGGCGCCCATCCAGCGCCGGAAGCTGGCGTGGAAGGTCGACAGATCCGCGAAGCCCGCCTCCAGCGCGACCGTGGCGACCGGCACGGCCGATCCTCGCAGCAGCCGCGCGGCCCGTTCCAGCCGCGCGCGCAGCACGAAGCGGTGCGGCGTGGTGCCGACCACGCGGGCGAACGTGCGCAGGTAGTGGTATGGACTCATCGCCGCGTCCGTGGCCAGGCGCGCAAGCGGCTGCGGCGCATCGAGCGCCTGCTCGATGCGCC
>NZ_JBCNYA010000044.1:0-27192 GCF_049727805.1 Frateuria sp. YIM B11624 | reverse complement strand
GGCGACAACATCAAGATGACGGTGGAGCTGATCCACCCGATCGCGATGGACGAGGGCCTGCGCTTCGCCATCCGCGAAGGCGGCCGCACCGTCGGCGCCGGCGTGGTGGCCAAGGTCATCAAGTAAGACCACGAGTGGCGGCCTCCCGGAGGCCGCCACTTTTGCATCGGCATCGGCCATGGGCTGGCGCCGGACGCAAAGTCGCTGCTATACTTGGCAGCTTGTTGACGGCCCCGGTGTTGTATGGGGCCGATACCGCGAAATGAGGCGCAGGACGTGCTTCGAGTTCGCTGGCCGGGAGGGCCCTCGCAACGAACACCCAGGTCGCAGAAGACATTCTGTTGACCTATGTCTGTTGCGCGACTTATAATTTTCCGTCTAGGCGAGCCGTTTGTGCTCGCCTAGCTTTTTCGCCCGATGCGCCAAGGCGTGTCGGGAAGCTTCAAAAAGGGTTGTGCGGGGCGGTGAGAAGCCACCTCGAGACAAGCATCTGTTCTTTCGATAACAGGACACGGTTTTATGGCGAACCAGAAGATTCGCATCCGCCTCAAGGCGTTCGATCATCGCCTGATCGACCGCTCGGCCAGCGAGATCGTCGAGACGGCCAAGCGCACCGGCGCTACGGTGCTCGGCCCCATCCCGCTCCCGACCAAGATCGAGCGCTACACCATCCTGGTCTCGCCGCACGTCGACAAGGACGCGCGCGACCAGTACGAAACGCGCACCCACAAGCGTGTGCTCGACATCGTCGACCCCAACGACAAGACCGTGGACGCGCTCATGAAGCTTGACCTCGCCGCTGGCGTGGACGTCCAGATCAAGCTCGGCTGAGCGATAGACAGGATACGAAGATGAGTATCGGACTGGTTGGCCGCAAGTGCGGCATGAGCCGGCTCTTCACTGAAGACGGACGCTCGATTCCGGTGACGCTGATTGAAGCGACCCCGAACCGCGTCACCCAGCTGAAGACCGAAGACAACGATGGTTACACCGCGATCCAGGTCACTGCGGGCGTCAAGCGCGCCTCGCTGCTGACCCAGCCGGTGAAGGGCCACTACGCCAAGGCGAAGGTCGAGCCGGGTCGTGGCCTGTGGGAGTTCCGCGTGTCGGCCGAGGACCTCGGCAAGTACAGCGTCGGCGCCGAGATCAAGGCGGACGAGATCTTCTCGGCCGGCCAGATCGTCGACGTCGCAGGCGTCTCGAAGGGCAAGGGCTTCCAGGGCACCATCAAGCGCCACAACTTCTCGATGGGCGATGCGACGCACGGTAACTCGCTGTCGCACCGCGCGCCGGGTTCGATCGGCCAGCGCCAGACGCCGGGCCGCGTGTTCCCGGGCAAGAAGATGGCCGGCCACATGGGTGCGGTGAACCGCACGCAGCAGGGTCTGGAAGTGGTCAAGGTCGACGCCGAGCGTCACCTGATCGCGGTCAAGGGCGCGGTGCCGGGTGCAACCGGTGGCGACGTCGTGATCCGCCCGACCACCAAGGGTTGAGGAGAGACGCCATGGAACTGAATGTCATTGGCGCCAAGCCGCTCAGCGTGTCCGACGAAGTGTTCGGCGCCGAGCTCAAGCAGGCCCTGATCCACCAGGTGGTGGTTGCGTACCAGGCCGGCGGTCGCGCCGGTACCAAGGCGCAGCTGTCGCGCGGTGAGATGTCGGGTACCACCAAGAAGTTCAAGAAGCAGAAGGGCGGCGGCGCCCGTCACGGCGACTATCGCGCCCCGATCTTCGTCGGCGGCGGTGTCACCTTCGCGGCCAAGCCCCGCAGCTTCGAGCAGAAGGTCAACCGCAAGGCCTACCGCGTCGCGATCCGCTCGATCCTGTCCGAGCTGAACCGCCAGGGCCGCCTGAAGGTCGTCGACGGCTTCGGCATCGAGGAAGCCAAGACCAAGGCGATGGTCGCCAAGCTGGCCGAGCTGCAGGTTTCCGGTCGCGTGCTGCTGGTCTCCGAGGATGCCAACGAGGCGCTGTTCCTGGCCGCGCGCAACATCCCGTACCTGCACGTGGTCGACGTGATGGCGCTCAATCCCGTCAGCCTGGTCGGCTCCGACTACGTCGTGCTGACCGCCGAGGCGGTGAAGAAGATCGAGGAGTGGCTCGCATGAGCAACGAACGCATTCTCAACACGCTGCGTGCGCCGCACATCTCCGAGAAGTCCGCGCGCCTGGCCGAGAACAACCAGTACGTATTCGTGGTCGCCCCCGAGGCGACCAAGGCCGACGTCCGCGCGGCGGTGGAGCAGATGTTCGACGTCAAGGTCGAGCAGGTGAACCTCGTCAACGCCAAGGGCAAGGTCAAGTCCTTCCGTTTCCGCGCTGGCAACCGCCAGGGCAAGCGCAAGGCCTATGTCCGCCTCGCCGATGGCCAGACCATCGACGTGTCGGCCAAGGCCTGAGCTCAAGGAGTTGAATTGAGATGGCACTGATCACTCACAAGCCGACCTCGCCGGGCCGCCGCGACTCCGTCAGCGTCCGCACCGAAGGCCTGCACAAGGGCGCGCCGTACGCGCCGCTGACCGAATCGCAGTCCAAGACGGGTGGCCGCAACCACTACGGTCGCATCACCACGCGTCACCGCGGTGGTGGCCACAAGCAGGCCTACCGCATCATCGACTTCAAGCGCGACAAGGAAGGCATTGCCGCCAAGGTCGAGCGCATCGAGTACGACCCGAACCGCACCGCGCACATCGCGCTCTTGTGCTACGCCGATGGCGAGCGCCGCTACATCATCGCTCCGAAGGGCGTGGTGGTGGGCGATCGCCTGGTGTCCGGTTCCGATGCGCCGATCAAGGCCGGCAACAGCCTGCCGCTGCGCAACATCCCGGTCGGTTCGACCATCCACTGTATCGAGATGAAGGCGGGCAAGGGCGCGCAGATCGCCCGCAGCGCCGGCGCCTCCGTGCAGCTGGTCGCCCGCGAGTCCGGTTACGCCACGCTGCGTCTGCGCTCCGGCGAGATGCGCCGCGTGCCGGTCGATTGCCGCGCCACCATCGGCGAAGTCGGCAATTCCGAGCACAGCCTGAAGAAGCTGGGCAAGGCCGGCGCCAACCGCTGGAAGGGCATCCGCCCGACCGTGCGCGGCGTGGTGATGAACCCGGTCGACCATCCGCACGGCGGTGGTGAAGGCCGTACCTCCGGCGGCCGTCATCCGGTCAGCCCGTGGGGCACGCCGACCAAGGGCTACAAGACCCGAAACAACAAGCGCACGCAGCAGTTCATCGTGCGTCGTCGCAAGTAACAGGAAACGATCATGCCGCGCTCCCTAAAGAAAGGTCCGTTCATCGACCTGCACCTCGCAAAGAAGGTGGAAGCCGCCGTTTCCGCCAACAACAAGCGTCCGATCAAGACCTGGTCGCGCCGCTCGATGATCCTGCCCGAAATGGTGGGCCTGACCATCGCCATCCACAACGGTCGCCAGCACGTGCCGGTGCTCGTCAACGAGAACATGGTCGGGCACAAGCTCGGCGAGTTCGCGGTGACCCGCACCTTCAAGGGCCACGGCGGCGACAAGAAGGGCAAGTAAGATGAGCACCGAAGCCAAAGCGATCCTGCGCAGCGCCCGCATCTCGGCGCAGAAGGCACGCCTGGTGGCTGACCTGGTCCGCGGCATGCCCGTCGGCCGCGCCAGCGACGTGCTCCAGTTCACCAACAAGAAGGCCGCCCACCTTGTCCGCAAGGTGCTGCTCTCGGCCGTCGCCAACGCCGAGAACAACTTGGGCGCCGACGTCGACGAGCTGAAGGTCTCGCGCATCTTCGTGGACGAAGGTCCGGCGATGAAGCGCATGTATGCCCGCGCCAAGGGTCGCGGTTCGCGCATCCTGAAGCGCACCAGCCACATCACCGTGGTCGTCGGCGAGTAAGAGGACAGAAGACGATGGGTCATAAAGTTCATCCCACCGGTATCCGCCTCGGCATCGCCAAGGACTGGAATTCGAAGTGGTACGCCAACAAGGGCGAGTATGCCCAGTACCTCGCGGCTGACCTTAAGGTCCGCGAGATGCTGCGCAAGAAGCTGGCGCAGGCCGGCATCTCCAAGATCCAGATCGAGCGTCCGGCCAAGACCGCCCGCGTGACGATCCACACCGCCCGCCCGGGCGTGGTGATCGGCAAGAAGGGCGAGGACATCGAGAAGCTGCGCAAGGAAGTCAGCGACATGATGGGCGTTCCGGCGCACATCAACGTCAACGAAGTGCGCAAGCCCGAGCTCGACGCGCAGCTGGTGGCCGAGTCGATCGCCCAGCAGCTTGAGCGTCGCATCATGTTCCGCCGCGCCATGAAGCGTGCGGTCGGCAACGCGATGCGCCTGGGCGCCCTGGGTATCAAGATCAACGTGTCCGGCCGTCTGAACGGCGCCGAGATCGCCCGCTCCGAGTGGAGCCGCGAGGGCCGCGTGCCGCTGCACACCCTGCGTGCCGACATCGACTACGGTTTTGCCGAGGCGAAGACCACCTACGGCATCATCGGCATCAAGGTGTGGGTCTACAAGGGCGAGATCTTCGATCTGGCGGCCGCGTCGGCCGAGTCGAAGGACGAGCAGTCGCAGCCGCGCCGCGAAGGTGGCGAGGGTCGTCGTGAATCGCGTCGCGAGGGCGGTGAAGGCCGCCGCGAGCGGACGGCGAAGTAAGGAGAGTTGCCATGTTGCAACCGAAGCGAACCAAATACCGCAAGCAGTTCAAGGGCCGCAACGATGGCCTGGCCCAGTGCTCGAACCTCGTCAGCTTTGGCGAGTACGGCCTGAAGGCGACCACCCACGGCGCGCTGACCGCGCGCCAGATCGAGGCGGCCCGTCGTTGCATCACCCGTTTCGTCAAGCGTGGCGGCAAGCTGTGGATCCGCGTGTTCCCGGACAAGCCGATCACCAAGAAGCCCATCGAAGTGCGTATGGGCGCCGGCAAGGGCGGCGTCGAGTTCTGGGTCGCCCCGATCCAGCCGGGCCGCATGCTCTATGAAATCGAGGGTATCGACGAGGCAACGGCACGCGAGGCGTTCCGCCTGGCCGCCGCCAAGCTCTCGGTGCAGACCCAATTCGTGACCCGGGCGGTGATGTGATGGCCACCAACGATCTGAACACCAAGTCGGCCGACGAGCTGAAGCAGCACCTGCTGGACCTGCGCAAGGAGCAGTTCAACCTGCGCATGCAGAAGGGCACCGGCCAGCTCAGCCAGCCGCATCAGCTGCGCCGCGTCCGGCGCGACATCGCCCGCACGAAGTTCGTGCTCGGCACGAAGAAGTAAGGGACCGCCGACATGAGCGACAACCAGAACACCGCTGCCAAGAGCGGGGCGCGCACCCTCGAGGGTCGCGTCATCAGCAACAAGATGAACAAGACGGTCACCGTCCTGATCGAGCGCCAGGTGCAGCACGGCCTGCTGGGCAAGATCATCCGCCGGTCGACCAAGCTGCACGCGCAGGACGACATCGGTGCGAACGAGGGCGACCTGGTGCGCATCGCCGAGTGCCGTCCGCTGTCCAAGACCAAGCATCACCGCGTGGTCGAAATCGTCACGCGCGCGGCCGTCTGAGGAGGGTGCAGACATGATCCAGATGCAGAGCACGCTTTCCGCGGCCGACAACAGCGGCGCCAAGGAACTGATGTGCATCAAGGTGCTCGGCGGCTCGCACCGCCGTTACGCCGCGATCGGTGACGTGATCAAGGTCACCGTGAAGGATGCGATTCCGCGCGGCAAGGTGAAGAAGGGCGAGGTCTACAACGCCGTGGTGGTGCGTACCGCCAAGGGCGTGCGCCGCCCCGATGGCTCGCTGATCCGTTTCGACGGCAATGCAGCGGTGCTCCTCAACAACAAGCTCGAGCCGATCGGCACCCGCATCTTCGGGCCGGTCACGCGCGAGCTGCGCGGCGAGAAGTTCATGAAGATCGTCTCCCTCGCGCCCGAAGTGCTTTGAGCGGAGATTAGAACCATGAACCGTATCCGCAAGGGTGATCAGGTCCTCGTGATCGCCGGCAAGAACAAGGGCCAGCGCGGCGACGTGCTGCGCGTGGACGGCGACCGCGTGTTCGTCTCCAACGTGAACATCGTCAAGCGCCACACCAAGCCGAATCCGCAGGCCAACCAGGCCGGCGGCATCGTCGAGCGCGAGGCCTCGATCCACATCTCCAATGTGCAGCCGTTCAACCATGCCACCGGCAAGGGCGAGCGCGTGGGTACCAAGACGCTCGAGGATGGGCGCAAGGTCCGCGTGTTCCGCTCCAGTGGCGAACAGCTGGACGTGTAAGGAACAAATGTCATGACGCGCCTTGAAAGCTTTTACAAAGAACAGGTCGTTCCGAAGCTCACCGAGCGTTTCGGCTACGAGAACGTGATGCAGGTTCCGCGCATCACCAAGATCACCCTGAACATGGGTGTGGGCGAGGCTGCCGGCAACAAGAAGATCCTCGAGAATGCCGTCGCCGACATGACCAAGATCGCCGGTCAGAAGCCGATCACGACCAAGGCGCGCGTGTCCGTGGCCTCGTTCAAGATCCGCGACGGCTGGCCGATCGGCTGCAAGGTCACCCTGCGCCGCGCCAACATGTGGGAGTTCCTGGATCGCCTGATCAACATCTCGCTGCCGCGTACCCGCGACTTCCGCGGCGTGTCCGGTCGCGCCTTCGATGGCCGTGGCAACTACAACTTCGGCATCAAGGAACAGATCATCTTCCCGGAAATCGACTTCGACGCGATCGACGCGATGCGTGGCATGGATATCTCCATCACCACCACCGCCAAGACCGACGAAGAAGCGAAGGCGCTGCTGGAAGCGTTCAGCTTCCCGTTCCGCAACTGATCGCGCCGAACTTAAGAGCGAGAGAAACGCAATGGCAAAGACCTCGATGGTCAACCGCGACATCAAGCGGACCAAGCTCGTCAAGAAGTACGCCGCCAAGCGCGCCGAACTGAAGGCGATCGTGCTGAACCCGAACGCCTCGTACGACGAGAAGATGGACGCCCAGTCCAAGCTGCAGAAGCTGCCGCGCGACGCCAGCCCGGTGCGCCAGCGCAATCGCTGCGAGCTGTCCGGTCGTCCGCGTGGTGTCTATCGCAAGTTCGGCCTGGGCCGCAACAAGCTGCGCGAAGCGACCATGCGCGGCGACGTGCCGGGCCTGCGCAAGGCTAGCTGGTAAGTCTCCAGGTGACGGGCGCTTCGGTGTCCGTCGCTTCGCAGGCGGCCTGATGGCCGCCCGGTGCATAAATCGCGCCGACGTTCGCTAAAAGTGGAAATAGCTGCTATAGTCGTCGGTCTGCGCAACGCAGGCTGGCTGCTTTTTGTCAGCTCACAATCTGATTGATTTCCGGTTTTATCGGATATCGGTGCACTCTGAAGGATGTTTTCATGAGCATGACTGATCCCATCGCCGATCTGTTTACGCGCATCCGCAATGCCCAGCTCACGGGCAAGCAGGCCGTAAGCATGCCGTCGTCGAAGCTGAAGTTGGCGATCGCCAACCTCCTCAAGAACGAGGGCTACATCCTCGACGCCAAGACTTCCGATGCGGAAGGCAAGCCGGTGCTCGAGATCAAGCTCAAGTATTTCGAAGGCCGCCCGGCCATCGAGGCTATTTCCCGTGTTTCCCGCTCCGGCCTGCGCGTCTACCGCGGCAAGGACGAGCTGCCGAAGGTGCTCGGCGGCATGGGTATCTCGATCATCTCGACTTCCGCCGGTCTGATGACCGATGCGCAGGCCCGCGCCAAGGGCCTGGGCGGCGAAGTCATCGGCCAAGTGGCGTAAGGAGTTCCCATGTCCCGCGTTGCCAAGAAACCGATCAACCTGCCCAAGGGCGTGGAACTGAAGTCCGACGCCAGCGGCATCTCCGTCAAGGGCCCGAAGGGCACGCTGTCGGTGCATGCACTGCCGGGCGTTTCCGTGGCCGTGAATGACGGCGTTGCCAACATCGCCCTCGCCGACGGCGCCGACGACAAGTTCGGCGGTACCGCGCGTGCGCTGCTGGCCAACATGATCAAGGGCGTGTCCGAGGGCTACGAGCGCAAGCTCGAGCTGGTCGGCGTGGGTTACCGCGCCTCGATGGCCGGCAAGGCGCTGAACCTGAGCCTGGGCTTCTCGCACCCGGTCGTGTTCAACGCGCCGGAGGGCATCACGCTGGAGACGCCGTCGCAGACCGAGATCCTGATCAAGGGCTCGGACAAGCAGCGCGTCGGCGAGGTTGCCGCCAAGATCCGCGCGTTCCGTCCGCCGGAGCCCTACAAGGGCAAGGGCGTGCGCTATGCCGGCGAGAAGATCACCCTGAAGGAAGCCAAGAAGGCGTAAGTGGGTTGATACGCAGTCCCTGCGTGTGGAAGCGGCCATTCATGGCCGCACTCTTCAGAAGAGCAGGGTAGTCACTCACACAAGCCGATCCGCTTTCGAGGAACAGACAGATGAACAAGAACGAATCCCGCCTGCGCCGCGCCAAGTCCACGCGCGCCCACATCCGCAAGCTCGCCGTGGCGCGCCTGTCGGTGCACCGCACCGGCCAGCACCTGTACGCGCAGGTGTTCGACGCCTCCGGCGACAAGGTGGTGGCGGCCGCTTCCACCGTGCAGAAGTCGGTGGCCGAGGGCCTGAAGGGCACCAAGAACCTGGCCGCCGCTGCGGCGGTGGGCAAGGCGGTCGCCGAGCGTGCGCTCGCCGCCGGCATCGAGTCGGTCGCCTTCGACCGCTCCGGTTTCCGCTACCACGGTCGCATCAAGGCACTCGCAGATGCGGCGCGCGAAGCCGGCCTGAAGTTCTGATGGAACCGGGAGCCCAGGTTCCCGGTCCTTAGCAAGCACAACAACAAGCGGCCAAGCCGCAAGCAAAAGTCCCGGATGGTCCGGGCACACGGAATCGAACAATGTCTTCTACCGATCGCGAAAATTCCGACGGCCTGCTCGAAAAGCTGATCGCCGTCAACCGCGTGGCCAAGACCGTCAAGGGCGGCCGCCAGATGAGCTTCACCGCGCTGACCGTCGTCGGCGACGGCGAGGGCAAGGTCGGCTTCGGCTATGGCAAGGCGCGTGAAGTGCCGGTCGCCATCTCCAAGGCCATGGACCGCGCCCGTCGCAACATGGTGAGCATCGACCTGAACAACGGCACCCTGTGGTACGCCATCAAGGCCAACCACGGTGCGGCTCGCGTGTTCATGCAGCCGGCTTCCGAAGGTACCGGCGTGATCGCCGGCGGTGCCATGCGCGCCGTGCTCGAAGTGGTCGGCGTCAAGAACGTGCTGGCCAAGGCGGTCGGTTCGCGCAACCCGATCAACCTGGTGCGCGCCACCATCAAGGGTCTGCAGGCGATCGCCTCGCCGAAGCGCATCGCCGCCAAGCGTGGCAAGACCGTGGAAGAGGTGATGGGCAATGGCTAAGAACAACGACACCGCCGCCACCGTGCGCGTGCGCCTGGTCAAGGGCCTGCGCGGCGTGCAGGGGCGTCACCGCCTGAGCGTCAAGGCGCTGGGCCTGAACAAGCTCAACGACGTCCGTGAACTGAAGGACAGCCCGCAGGTGCGTGGCCTGATCAACACGGTCTACTACCTGGTCCGGGTCGAGGAGTAATCATCATGCGTCTCAACGACATCAAGCCGGCTGCCGGTGCGCGCAAGACGCGCCTGCGCGTCGGTCGCGGTATCGGCTCGGGCCTGGGCAAGACTGCCGGCCGCGGCCACAAGGGTCAGCACGCCCGCGCCGGCGGCACCCACAAGTTCGGCTTCGAAGGCGGCCAGATGCCGCTACAGCGTCGCCTGCCCAAGGTCGGCTTCCGCTCCAAGAAGAAGGCCGAGAGCCAGGAAGTCTTCCTGTACCAGCTCGCTAACCTGAAGGCCGACGTGATCGATCCGATCGCGCTGCACCAGGCCGGCCTGGTGGACAGCAAGGCGAAGAAGATCAAGGTCGTCGCCAAGGGCGAAATCGGCCGTGCGGTCAAGCTCTCCGGCGTGCTCGCCACGGCCGGTGCCAAGGCGGCCATCGAGGCTGCCGGCGGCAGCGTGGAGTAAGACGGTGGCGCAAGCCCAGGGCAATGCGCTCGGCGCGCTCGGCAAGCTGACGGAACTCCGCCAGCGCATCTTCTTCGTGATCGGTGCGCTGGTCGTCTTCCGCCTCGGCTCGTTCATTCCGGTGCCGGGCGTCAACCCGGAAGCCATGACGCGCCTGATCCAGGGCGGTGGCGGCCTGCTGAACATGTTCAACATGTTCTCCGGCGGCTCGCTGCAGCGCTTCTCGGTGTTCGCGCTCGGCGTGGTGCCGTACATCTCCGCCTCGATCGTGGTGCAGATGATGGGTTCGGTGGTGCCGAGCCTGCAGCAGCTGCGCAAGGAAGGCGAGGCCGGTCGTCGCACGATGACCATGTACACCCGCTTCGGCACGGTGGGCCTGTCCGCGTTCCAGGCATTCGGCATCGCCGCGGCGCTGCAGACGCAGACGGCCGCGGGTGGAGCGCCGGTGGTGTACACCCCGGGCTTCGGCTTCATCCTGGCGTCGGTGGTCGGCCTCACCGCCGGTTCGATGTTCCTGATGTGGCTTGGCGAGCAGATCACCGAGCGTGGCATCGGCAACGGCATTTCGCTGCTGATCTTCGCCGGCATCGTGGCGGGCCTGCCCGGCGCGGTGTCCAGCACCCTGGGGATGGCCAGCAACGGCGAACTGTCGGTGCTGCGCCTGATCATGGTGGTGGGCCTGGTGTTGGCGGTCACGGCGTTCGTGGTGTTCATGGAGCGCGCCCAGCGGCGCATCACCGTGAACTACGCGCGTCGCTCCGGTGGCCAGCGGGCGTACATGAACCAGACCTCGCACCTGCCGCTGAAGATCAACATGTCGGGCGTGATTCCGCCGATCTTCGCTTCGAGTCTGCTGATGTTCCCGGCCACCGCGGTGAGCTGGTTCGGCGCCGGTCACCAGTCGCGCTGGCTGCAGGGTCTGACCCAGGCGATCGCCCCGGGCCAGCCGCTGTACGAGATCATCTACGCAGTGCTGGTGATCGTGTTCGCCTTCTTCTACACGGCGATCGTCTTCAACTCGCAGGAAACGGCCGACAACCTCAAGCGGTCGGGTGCGCTGATCCCGGGCATCCGTCCGGGCCGGGCGACCGGCGAGTACATCGACGGCGTGATGACCAGGCTGACCGGCGTGGGCGCGATCTACCTGGTGCTGGTGTGCCTGGTGCCGACGTTCATGCAGAACTACTGGCACGTGCCGTTCTACTTCGGCGGCACCTCGCTGCTGATCATCGTGGTGGTGGTGATGGACTTTACCGCCCAGGTGCAGGCGCATCTGGTCAGCCACCAGTACGAAAGTCTGCTCAAGAAGGCCAACCTCCGCCGCAACTAGTGGCTGCTGGGGCGAACGGGGTTGGTCACGTTGGAAGGCAGGCGGCACGGTGCCGCGGGGCTTTCCTGTTAGGGTAATTCAGGTTAAAATTGCGCGTTTACCGCGCAAGAAACGCATCGGAGAAAGTACATCATGGCGCGCATCGCGGGTGTCAATTTGCCGGTCCAGAAGCATGTCTGGGTTGGCCTGCAGAGCATCTACGGCATCGGCCGCAGCCGGGCCAAGAAGGTCTGCGCGGATGCCGGGGTGGTTCCGACCACGCCGATCAAGTCCCTCAGCGAGGGCGAGGTGGAGAAGCTCCGCCACGAAATCGGCAAGTACGTCGTCGAAGGCGACCTCCGCCGTGAGGTGGGCATCGCGATCAAGCGCCTGATGGACCTGGGTTGCTACCGCGGCCTGCGCCACCGTCGCGGCCTGCCGGTGCGCGGTCAGCGCACGCGTACCAATGCACGCACCCGCAAGGGCCCGCGTCGCGCGATCAAGAAGTAACGGACACCAATCATGGCCAAGCCTGTCAAGACCAAGAAGAAGATCAAGCGCGTTGTCACGGATGCCGTGGCCCACGTGCAGGCCTCCTTCAACAACACCATCGTCACCATCACCGACCGCCAGGGCAACGCGCTGTCGTGGGCGACTGCCGGCGGCGCGGGTTTCCGCGGTTCGCGCAAGTCCACCCCGTTCGCTGCCCAGGTCGCTGCCGAGAAGGCTGGCCGCGCGGCCGGCGACTACGGCGTGAAGACCGTGGAAGTGCGTATCAAGGGCCCCGGCCCGGGCCGCGAGTCGGCCGTGCGTTCGCTGAACGCGCTGGGCTACAAGGTCCTGAACATCATCGACGTCACGCCGATTCCGCATAACGGCTGCCGTCCCCCCAAGAAGCGTCGAGTCTAAGGAGTAACCCCATGGCCCGTTATCGTGGAGCTACCTGCAAGCTCGCCCGCCGCGAGGGTGCGGATCTCAGCCTGAAGAGCCCGGCCCGCGCGCTGGACTCCAAGTGCAAGCTGGAGAACAAGCCCGGCCAGCATGGCGCCAACAAGCGCATGCGCATGTCCGACTACGCCGTCCAGCTGCGCGAGAAGCAGAAGGTCAAGCGCATCTACGGCGTGCTCGAGCGTCAGTTCAGCAACTACTACACCAAGGCGTCGACCCTCAAGGGCAACACCGGCGAGAACCTGCTGCGCCTGCTCGAAAGCCGCCTGGACAACGTCGTCTACCGCATGGGCTTCGCGGTGACCCGCGCCCAGGCCCGCCAGCTGGTCGCCCACAAGGCGGTGCTGGTCAACGGCAAGAAGGTCAACATCCCGTCGTACCAGGTCAAGCCGGGTGACGAGGTCGCGCTGACCGAGCGCGCGCGCACCCAGTTGCGCGTGCAGGAAGCGGCGACCGTGTTCGACACCATGGACCTGCGTCCGATCTGGCTCGAGGTGGACTCCAAGAAGTTCACCGGCACCTTCAAGTCGGTGCCCGACCGCGGCGACCTGCCGTCGGACATCAACGAAGCCCTGATCGTCGAGCTGTATTCGAAGTAATTACCGGAGCCCTGCATGGCAGTTTCGTCAACTAGTGTGCTGCGGCCTCGTGGCCTCAGCGTCGAGCAGCTCGGAGCCAACCGCGCCAAGGTGGTGGTGGAGCCGCTCGAGCGTGGTTTCGGCCACACCCTGGGCAACGCGCTGCGCCGCGTGCTGCTCTCGTCGATCCCGGGCAGCGCCATCATCGAAGTGGAGATCGATGGCGTGCTGCACGAGTACACCACCCTCGAGGGCCTGCAGGAGGACGTGATCGAAGTCCTGCTGAACCTCAAGGATGTGGCCATTCGCCAGCATTCCGGCGACGAAGTCACCCTCACCCTGTCCAAGAAGGGCAAGGGCGTGGTCACGGCCGGCGACATCGTCGTCGACCACTCGGTGGAAATCGTCAACCCCGAGCACGTGATCTGCCACCTGACCAAGGACATCGCGCTCAACATGCGCCTGAAGGTGCGCCGCGGCGTCGGCTACCAGCCGGCCAGCGCGCGCCAGCATCCGGACGACGAAGCGCGTCCGATCGGCCGCCTGCAGCTCGATGCCTCCTTCGCGCCGGTGCTGCGCGTGGCCTACGAGGTCGACGCGGCCCGCGTGGAACAGCGTACCAACCTGGACAAGCTGGTCCTGGACATCGAGACCAACGGCACGATCGGCGCGGAAGACGCGGTCCGCAAGGCCGCCGAGATCCTCAACGACCAGCTGTCGGTGTTCGGCGACTTCTCGCGTCGCGAGAGCTCGGCGGACAAGGCGGAGAAGGGCGGTTTCGATCCGCTGCTGCTGCGCCCGATCGACGACCTGGAGCTGACGGTGCGTTCGGCCAACTGCCTGAAGGCCGAGAGCATCTACTACATCGGCGACCTGGTGCAGAAGACCGAGGTCGAGCTGCTCAAGACCCCGAACCTGGGCAAGAAGTCGCTCACCGAGATCAAGGACGTCCTCGGCTCGCGCGGCCTGGCCCTGGGCATGAAGCTGGAGAACTGGCCGCCGCCGGGCCTCTCGCACGGCATGCAGCTGGGTTGATGTTCCACGGCGGCGATCGGACGATCGCCGCCGAAGTTTCAAGTCGGCGGGCACGAGTCGCCTGCCGGCTGCTTCTTGGAGCGGTCGTTTTGACTGCCCGTTGCGGGGCCTGCTTGGGCCCCACGCGGTCCTAGTGGCCGCCAGAGCAATAGACGGCCATCGATGGTCGCACTTCTCACGAGAGCCCGTACTTAAAAGGGCTCGGAACAGCGGGTAACCGCGGAAAGCCGGACACAACCGCCGGTTTTTCATAACAACAGACAGAGAGAGTTTTCCCATGCGCCACCAGAAATCCGGCCGCAAGCTCAACCGCACCAGCTCGCACCGCGAAGCGATGTTCAAGAACATGGCCGCCTCGCTGATCAAGCACGAGCTGATCCGTACCACCCTGCCCAAGGCCAAGGAACTGCGCCGCGTCGCCGAGCCGCTGATCACGCTGGCCAAGGCCGACGGTGTCGCCAACCGCCGCCTCGCCTTCTCGCGCCTGCGCGACAAGGAAGCGGTCGGCAAGTTGTTCGTCGAACTGGGCCCGCGCTACCGCGAGCGTCCCGGCGGCTATCTGCGCATCCTGAAGTGTGGCTTTCGTCCGGGCGACAACGCCCCGATGGCCTACGTCGAGCTGGTCGACCGCCCGCAGGCGGCCGCGGCCGTCGACGCCGAGTAAGCCTCGCTTCGTTCGGGCGTCCAGACGTCCAAACCGTGACCCCCGGCCGGGCAACCTGCCGGGGGTTTTCGTTTTTGCACACGGCTTGCTGACAGCGGCCCGGCAAGCGGGTAATGTCGGCTTTCCGCAACGCAACATGCCGCCATGAATCCTCTGCACTGGTCGTACCGCATCAGCTTCCTCGTGGGCTTCCTGATCTGCGTGGCCCTGCTGGGCTTTGCGCTGTACACCGAGTACGCGTGGGGACTCATCCCGTGCCCGCTGTGCATCTTCCAGCGGATCGGTTTCCTGGTGATGGCGGTGTTCTTCCTGGTCGGCGCGTTGCATGCGCCGCGGCGGGGCGTACGCTGGGTCTACACCTCCGGCGTGCTGCTGGGGGCGGTCTGGGGCATCGCGGTGGCCGCGCGCCACCTGTGGATCCAGTCGCTGCCGGCGGACCAGGTGCCCTCGTGCGGACCTCCGCTCGACTACATGTTTGACGCCTTCCCGTTCGCCCAGGTGCTGCGCATGGTGTTCACCGGATCGGGCGAATGCGCCAAGGTCGAGCCGGTACTCGGCCTGCCCATGCCGGCCTGGACGCTGTTGTGGTTCGCGCTGCTGGCGATCCTCGCGCTGGTGGCGACCACGCGTCGCCGCAGCGCCTGACGGAACCTGGACATGACCATGAACGACCGCCCCCGCCTGGCAACCGAACCGTCTACCGACTGGACGCCGGCCTCCTGGCTGCAGCGTCAGGCGCTGCAGCAGCCGCATTATGAGGACGCCGCCGAACTGGCGCGCGCCACCACCCAGCTCGCTGCGCTGCCGCCGCTCGTCACCTCGTGGGAAGTGCTGGCGCTCAAGCAGGCGCTGGCCGAGGCGCAGGAAGGCAAGCGTTTCCTGCTGCAGGGCGGCGACTGCGCGGAAAGCTTCGCCGACTGCACCAGCCCGGTGATCTCCAACCGGCTCAAGGTGCTGCTGCAGATGAGCCTGGTGCTGGTGCACGGACTGAAGAAGCCCGTGCTGCGCGTGGGCCGCTTTGCCGGCCAGTACGCCAAGCCGCGCTCGACCGACACCGAGACGCGCGACGGCGTGACGCTGCCCAGCTTTCGCGGCGACGTAGTCAATGGCCCGGCCTTCACCGCCGAGGCGCGCCGCGCCGATCCGCAGCGCCTGATCCGGGCGCATGCGCACTCGGCGTTGACCATGAACTTCGTGCGGGCACTGATCGATGGCGGCTTCGCCGACCTGCACCATCCGGAATACTGGGACCTGGCCTGGGTCGAGCATTCGCCGCTGGCCGCCGAGTATCGCCGCATGGTGGCGGCGATCGGCGATTCGTTGCGCTTCATGGAAACCCTGGCCGGCCCGATTGCGAGCTTCTCCCGGGTGGATTTCTTCACCTCGCACGAGGCGCTGCTGCTGCACTACGAGCAGGCGCTCACGCGGCAGGTTCCGCGCAACCCGGGCTGGTTCAACCTGTCCACGCACTTCCCCTGGATCGGCATGCGCACAGCGGCGCTCGACGGCGCGCACGTGGAGTACTTCCGCGGCATCCGCAACCCGATCGCGGTGAAGATCGGTCCGTCGGTGACGGCCGATCAGCTGCTGCCGCTGATCGACGCGCTCAATCCGCAGGACGAGCCGGGCCGGCTGACCCTGATCCACCGCATGGGCAACACGGGCATCGCCCGCGGGTTGCCGCCGCTGCTGGATGCGGTCAGACGCGAGGGGCGGCGTGTGTTGTGGGTGGCCGATCCCATGCACGGCAACACCGAAAGCACCTCCAACGGCTACAAGACGCGGCGCTTCGACAACATCCGCGGCGAGCTGGACCAGGCGTTCGACATCCATGCAGCTGCCGGCACGCGCCTGGGCGGCGTGCATCTGGAGTTGACCGGTGAGGACGTCACCGAATGCATGGGCGGCGCGCGCGACCTTTCCGAGTCGGACCTCAAGCGCGCTTACAAGTCGATGGTCGACCCGCGGCTCAATTACGAACAGTCGCTCGAGCTCGCCATGCTGATCGTCCGCAAGTCGGAGGGCGCGGCGGGTTGATGCGGCACGGCGGCTTCTCAGCCCGCCCGTTTCCGGCCTCGTGGCAATGGGCGGTGGGTTGAAGCCCACCCTGCGATCCATCGAGCGGTTGGATGACAGGCGTCACGGCTTGCACCTGGCAGTGGTTACTGGCCGTAGCGAGCCTGCACATCGATCCTGCGTGCAGGCTCAAGGGGAGGCGGGGGCATGGCGAGGCAGAATCCGCACGTGGATGCGTGGACCGTTGCGGGACTGGCGCTGTTGCTGCTGCCGGTGCTGACGATGTCGCACGAGTTGCTCGGCCACGCGCTCACCTGCGTGGCGACCGGGCACCAGCCCAGCCAACTGGGCGCCTACTATGTCGAATGCAGCGGCGATAGCGGCTGGAGCCGCCGGCTGGTGGCCATGGCCGGCACGGTCGTGGACGTGCTGCTGGCCGGCATCGGCTTCGTGATGTGGCGGCAGGTCCGGCGCCCGTTGCCGCGGCTGGCCTGGTGGATCGTGTTCACCGTCAAGGGCATGGTCGCCGCCGGCTACTGGATGTTTTCCGGCCTGACCAACCTGGGCGACTGGGGCCCGGCGGCGGGTGGCGGCATCGGGCCGCTGCCCTGGCCTTGGGCCTGGCGGGCGCTGATGTTCCTGCTGGGCCTGATCGCGTACATCGGGGTGACGCGCAAGGCGATCGCCATGATGGCTGTCATGCTGGGTGGCGGCGACGACGCGCGCCTCGCGCAGCGGACCATCGCCATGACGATCTACATCGTCGGTGGCATCGCGGCGGTGCTGGTCAGCCTGTTCAACCCGGTGGGGATCGTCATCACCCTGGTATCCGCAGTGGCCTCGTCTTTCGGCGGCACCGCCGGTCTGTTCAACGTCGCTTACGCACGGCCGCGCGCCTTGCCACCGACGGGCTTTGCGATCGACCGGCATCCCGCGATCGTGGTGGCCGGCGTGGTGATGACCCTCGCGTTCGCCGCCGTGCTGGGCCCGACGATCTCGCTGGGCTGATGCAACGGTCCTTCGGCGGCCTTCAGCGCGACGGTGTACGACTGCTGCGGTCTCATTGCAGGACCAGGCCCCAGCGGTCCGGCCGCGGCACTCCATGCCGTGCCGGATCGAGCGACAGCGCCACGTAACGCGCGCGCCCGACGATCTCTCCGCGCGGCACGAAGCCGAAGAAGCGCGAGTCGTAGCTGTCGTCGCGGTTGTCGCCCATCGCCAGGTAATGGCCTGCCGGCACGGTCACCGGACCGTAGTTGCTGGCGGGGCTGGGCAGGTAGCGTGCCAATCGGATCAGGTGGTGTCGCCCATCGATCGACTCGTCCGCATAGCTTGCCGGCTGTGTCCGGTCGGCAGCGATGCCGGCCACGCTGGCGGGCCGGTATCGCGCGGCATGGTTATTGACGTAGAGCACGTTGCCGCGCAGCGCGATGCGGTCGCCGGGCACGCCGACGACGCGCTTGACCAGCCGCTCGCCGGTGGCCGCTGAATCGATGATCACGATGTCGCCACGCTGCGGATCGGCGCGGTGCAGCAGCGAAAGATGGGTGAACGGCACACGCAGGTCGTAGGCCATGCGATCGACCACGATGCGGTCGCCGATGCGGATGGTCGGTTGCATCGAACCGGTGGGGACGGTGTTCCAGTCCGCCAGCGCGCTGCGGAACATCAGCATGCCGAGCAGGAAAAAGAAAAAGCCGCGGTTGCGCAGCAGGAAACCTCTCAGGGCATGCATCGGGATCTCCGGTTCCGTGGACGCTCCGGCTCAGACCGCGGCCGGCCTGGGCGGTTCCGTCCGGCTCATCCGCAACACCCCTTCTGTGCCTGCACCGGCGGGCACGGCACGTCGCCGAAGGAGCAGAACACGCAGCAGTCGCCGGGCCTGGGTTTCAGCAACGCGCCGCAGCCGGGGCAATCGTAGAAGAACAGGCAGGCATCGATCGGCATGGTTTCCTCCGACCGATGCCCGCACACGGGGCACGTCAGCACGCTCTGGCGACGCAGCTCCATGCGTTCAGGGCGAAGCCGCCACCGGCTTGCCACCCACGGTGTCGAGGAAGCGCGGCGGCTGCCATGCCCTGGCGTGCTGCTCGAAGCCATAGGCGATCGAGATCAACGTGGGTTCGCTCCACTTGGCGCCGAACAGCACGATGCCCACCGGCAGGCCATGCGCGAAGCCGGCCGGCACGGTGATCGACGGATAGCCGGCCACCGCCGCCGGCTGCGAGGCACCGCCCACGGTCGGATCGCCGCTGACGATGTGGTCACCCAGTACCGGGTCGGTCATGAAGGCCGGGCCCCAGGAAGGGGCGAGCAGGGCGTCCAGGTGATCCTTCGCCAGCGCCGCATCGATGCCCTCCGGACCGGCCAGCCGCTTGGCCTTGGCCAGCGCATCGGTGTACGTCTTCTCGGTCAGCGGCCCCTTGGCCTGCGCCTGCTCGAACAGCTCCTGGCCGAACCACGGCATCTCCTGCGCCGCGTGCGCCTTGTCGAAGGCGATCAGGTCGGCCAGCATCGTCACCTTGAGGTTGGGCCGCGTGGCGAGATAGGCGTTGATGTCGTGCTTGAACTCGTACAGCAGCACGGTCATTTCCGGCCCGCCCAGGTCGGCCAGGTGCGGCACGGTGACCGGATCGACGATGACCGCGCCTTGCGCCTTCATCAGGGCGATCGCCTGGTCGAGCACGCGATCGGCATTCGGCTCCGCGCCGGCGAGCTGGCGCACCACGCCGATGCGCTTGCCCTTCAGGCCATCCGGGTCGAGGAAGCGGGTGTAGTCGGTGGCATGCCTGTCGGCCTCGGCGGTGGCCGGATCGCGCGGGTCGCTGCCGGCGATCACGCCGAGCAGCGCCGCGGCGTCGGCCACACTGCGCGCCATCGGGCCGGCGGTGTCCTGGCTGTGCGCGATCGGCACGATGCCGCTGCGGCTGACCAGGCCCAGCGTGGGCTTGATGCCGACGATGCCGTTGCTCGCCGCCGGACAGATGATCGAGCCGTCGGTCTCGGTGCCGATCGCCACGGCGACCAGGCCCGCCGCCACGGCCGCGCCGGAGCCGGCGCTGGAACCGCACGGATTGCGGTCGAGCACGTAGGGATTCTTGGTCTGCCCGCCACGCCCGCTCCAGCCGCTGCTGGCGTGGCTGGAACGGAAGTTGGCCCATTCGCTCAGGTTGGTCTTGCCCAGCACCAGCGCGCCCGCCTTGCGCAACCGCTCGACCAGCCCGGCGTCGCGCGGCGCCGGCGCATCGGCCAGCGCCAGCGAGCCGGCGGTGGTGAGCATGCGGTCGCCGGTATCGATGTTGTCCTTGAGCAGCACCGGAATGCCGTACAGCGGGCCGCGTCGGGCCTTGTCGCGTCCCGCGTCCAGCGCGGCGGCGATCGCGAGCGCATCGGGGTTGGTCTCGATCACCGCGCGTAGCGTCGGCCCGGCCTGGTCGATCTGCGCGATGCGATCGAGGAACTGCCGCGCCAGCGTGCGGCTGTCCAGCGCACCGGCGTCCATCTGTTGCTGCAACTGGTCGATCGACGCCCAGGCCACCGGCGGAGTCGGCTGGGCGGCCATCGCTGGGCCGGCGAGCAGCAGGCCGGCGAGCAGGGCAGGACGGGCGGGTGATCGTTTCACGGCAGCCTCCGGCAGGTCGGTGTGCAATGTGCGGCACGGTGCGGCACGGTGTCGCGCCGGCGCAGCATATCCCTGCCGCGGCGCCGCTGCGGGAGGGGTGCTACCTATAATCGCACCCATGAGCCCGCTTTCGTCCCTGTGCCTGATGCCGGCGCTGCTTGCCGCCATGCTGTTCTCCACCTTCGCGCGCGCCGCCGACGCGCCGACCGTGCCCGATACCCTCAAGCAGCGCATCGCCGCCTGCACCGCCTGCCACGGCGAGCACGGACAGGGCACGCCGGAAAGCGGCTTCTTCCCGCGCCTGGCGGGCAAGCCGGCCGGCTACCTGGCGCGGCAGATCCGGAACTTCCAGGACGGCCTGCGCAAGTACGCGCCGATGGAATACACGGTGCGCGGCCTCTCGCCCGAATACATGCAGGAGATCGCCGACTATTTCGCCGCGCAGAAGGTGCCGTACGAGCACTCGCCGGTGCCACGTATCAGCGGCGAAACGCTGCAGCGGGGCCAGACGCTTGCGACCAAGGGCGATCCGGCCCGCAAGGTCCCGGCTTGCGCGGCCTGCCACGGCGCACAGCTCACCGGCGTGGAACCGGACATCCCCGGCCTGGTCGGGCTGCCGTACGACTACATCAGCGCGCAGCTCGGTTCCTGGCGCACCCACACGCGTGCGATGGTGGCACCCGATTGCATGGCGACCATCGCCAGTCGCCTGAGCGAGGCGGACATCACCGCCGTGTCGGCCTGGCTGGCCACGCGCGAGGTGCCGGCCGACGCGCACGCGCAGCCGCCCGGCTCGGTGACGCCGCCGCTCGCCTGCGGCGTGCTCGGCGCAACGGAGGCGGCGCGATGAAGTGGTTGCTGCGCAGCTTCCTCGCACTGGTCGTGCTGCTGGTCGCCGGCGTGGCCTGGTGGCTGTTCACCCAGCGCCACGAAGCCCTGCCGCCGTCCCGCACCACCGAGGCCAGGCTGCAGGATCCCGAGCTGATCGCCCGCGGTGCGTACCTCGCCACCGTCGGCGACTGCGCCGCCTGCCACACCGCCCAGGGCGGCAAACCGTATGCGGGCGGCCGCGCGCTGCCCACGCCTTTCGGCGACGTGCCAGCGCCCAACCTCACGCCGGACGACGCGACGGGCCTGGGCCAGTGGTCGTTCGATGCGTTCTGGCGCGCGCTGCACGAAGGCGTCGGGCGCGATGGCCATGCGCTCTATCCGGCCTTCCCCTATACCTCCTATACGCGGGTGCGCCGGCAGGACGCGTTCGCGCTGTTCGCCTACCTCCGGTCGCTGCCGCCGGTGCGCGGTGAGACGGCCTCGCCGTCGTTGCGCTTCCCCTACGACCTGCGCGCGAGCCTGGCCACCTGGCGCGCGCTGTATTTCCGCCCCGGCGAGTTCGTGCCCGATCCGAAGCAATCGGACGAGTGGAACCGCGGCGCCTACCTGGTGCAGGGCCTGGGCCATTGCAACGAATGCCACGTCGCGCGCGACAACCTGGGCGGCCTGCCCAGGAACGAGACGCTCACCGGCGGCCAGATCCCCGCACAGAACTGGTACGCGCCCGACCTGAGCACGCGCGCCCATGGCGGCCTGGAAGGCTGGAGCGCGGACGACATCGTGGCGCTGCTCAAGACCGGCCAGTCCGCCAAGGGCGCGGCCTTCGGCCCGATGGCCGACGTGGTCATGCAGAGCACCCAGCACATGCACGAGGACGACCTGCGCGCGATCGCCACCTACCTGCAGTCGCTGCCGCCGCGCCCTGCGCGCGCGGCCGGTGGCAGCGAAGTGGACGCGACCGCGCTGATCGATCGCGGCGGCAAGCTCTATGCGCAGCAGTGCGCCGGCTGCCACGGCAAGGACGGCCAGGGCGTCGCAGGCGTCTATCCGCCGCTGGCCGCCAATGCGTCGGTGACCGAACCGACCGGCATTAACGCCATCCGCATCGTGCTGCTCGGCGGCTTCGCACCCTCCACCGCCGCCCACCCGCGTCCCTACTCGATGCCGCCCTTCGCGCAGCAGCTGAACGATGCGGACGTCGCCGCGGTGGTCAGCTACATCCGCTATGCCTGGGGCAACGACGCGCATCCGGTGATGGAGCGCGACGTGGCGAACTATCGCCACACGCCGGTCGAATGAGCGGACATCGACGGCGGCATGGTGCAACCCGTCCCGAGCGCGGTTGCGCGTGAATCACTGCACCCAGTGCCCCTGCTGCGAAAGCACCAGCTTGCCGTCGCGGGTGACCAGCAGCGCGCCGTCGTCGGTAACCGTGTAGACCACGTTGCCATTGGCGAAGCGCCAGCCCAGGTGGCGGCACGGCGTGGCGCCGTCGCGGCAGGGGCTGGAGAAGGCCTTGCCGTGCAGGGTGAGCGAAGCCCCACTGCGCCGGCTGACGCCGGTGTAGACGACGTCCGCGCAGGCGACGTCGCCTTCGGGACATTGCTCGGCGACCACCACGGCGTAGCCCGGCGTGACCAGCACGCCGGCATCGGCCGCAAGGGGCGCGCCGATGGCGGGCAGCACCAGTGCGAGGGCCAGCAGGTATCTCATGCGCGGACCTCCCGATAGCGGATGGCCAGCTGCCGCCACGGCCCGATGTCCCAGTGCCGGCGCGCCTGCCCCGAGGGCGAGGGCAGGGCATGGACCTCGGTCACGCCGAGGCGTTCGGGTTGCGGGCCATAGCCGGTGATGGCGCGGCCGAGTGCGGCACGCGCGGCGGTCTTGCTGGTGAAGGCGAGCAGGCGGGGCCGATCGCGTTCGATCTTGGCCAGCAGGCCCGGAACGTCGAAGGCGTCGCGCGGCAGGTCGGCATCGTTGCCGCTGTGCCGCTTGGCCAGGTCGGTGAGGCCGATGCCCAGTTCCAGCAGGGTCGGAAAATCAGCCGGCACGAACCGTCGTGGCGTGATGCCGGCCTCGTGCAGCGCGCGCCAGAACACGTTGCCCGGATGCGCGTAGTAGGCGCCTTCGCGCGCCGAGCGCTCGCCCGCGGCGGTGCCGCAGAACACCAGCGCCAGGCCCGGCCGCAGCAGGTCGGGCAGGATGTGCGGTTCAGCCGGCAGCTTCATCGAGCAGGAAATCGGTGAACTGGAAACAGTCGTCGCGCAGCACCGACTCGCCGCGGCGCAGCCGCAGGTCGCGTGCGAACAGCGGCCCGCCGAAGCTGAGCGTGTGGAACTCGCCGCGCTCGCCGCAGGGATCGACGCCGGCGGGCAGGCCGTCGAGCAGCGCGCCGTCGTAGGCGCGGCCGCAGTAGTCGGCGGCCAGTTGCCGGGTGTCCACGCAGCACAGCACCGCGCGGTGGCCCTCGCCGACGAAGCGGCGCGAGAGCGCCGCGGTGTCCTCGCCCCAGATCGGGAACACGGCGCGCCACGCCGCACGGCCGAGTTGCCGCACGCGGTAATCGCGCACGTCCTCCAGGAACAGGTCGCCGAAGGCGCAATGGCGGATGCCCGGCCAGCGCATCCGCGCCTCGGCCAGCGCGCGCTCGTGCGCGGCCTCGTAGGCCTCGTTGCTGCCGGGCCAGTCCATCTCGACCTCCAGCAGCGGCAGGCCCAGGGCATCGGCCTGCGCCAGCAGGATGTCGCGACGCACGCCGTGCATGGCGATGCGCTGGTAGGTGCGGTTGACGGTGGTCAGCAGCGCGACGACCTGCCACTGCGGATCGGCGCGCAGCCGCTGCAGGGCCATCAGGCAGTCCTTGCCGCCGCTCCAGGCGAGGAGGATGGGCGTGGCGTTCATCGGGCTACTCTACGGCAGGCCTGGACGTTCCGACCATGGCATGCCCACGCGCCGTGAACGCGCGGGCGGGCAGGGTGGCCGCATGAGGGACAACCTGCTGGACATCTGGAACCACCAGCCGTGGGTCCGCCTCGGCGTGACGGTGATCGTGGCGTTGCTGATCGCGATCGTGGTGCACCGGCTGGTGCGCGCGCTGCTGTGGCGCGCCGCCGACGGCCATCCGATGGCGCGCGAGATGCTCAGGCAGGCGCGCGCGCCGATGGGCTGGCTGGTGCCGCTGCTGGTGCTGCTGGTCGCATTGCGCACGCGGCCGGAAGCGGCGCAGTTGCACATGGCCGCCACGGCCGACCAGGTGCTGGTGATCGCGCTGATCGCCGTGGCGACCTGGCTGGGCGTGCGCTGCATCAACGCGGCCGAGTTCTTTTTCTCCCACCGCTTCCGTGTCGATACCCGCGACAACCTGCGTGCGCGCCGCATGCTCACGCAGGCACGCGTGCTGGGGCGTACCGCCTCGGTGTTGCTGATCCTGATCGGCCTGGCGGCCTGCCTGATGGCGATTCCCGGCGTGCGCCAGATCGGCACCAGCCTGCTGGCCTCGGCGGGTGTCGCCGGCCTCGCGGTGGGCCTGGCCGCCAAGCCCGTGCTGAGCAACCTGATCGCTGGCGTGCAGATCGCCATCACCCAGCCGATCCGGCTGGACGACGTCGTGATCGTGGAGGGCGAGTGGGGCCGCATCGAGGAGATCACCGGCACCTACGTGGTGGTGCGCATCTGGGACGAGCGGCGGCTGGTGGTGCCGCTGAACTGGTTCATCGAGAACCCGTTCCAGAACTGGACGCGCACCAGCTCGCAGTTGATCGGCACGGTGTTCCTGTGGCTGGACTACCGCGTGCCGCTGGAACCGCTGCGCGAGGAGGCCAGGCGCCTGTGCAAGGAAGCGCCGCAGTGGGACGGCCGCGTGTGCGTGCTGCAGGTCACCGACACCACCGACCGCACCCTGCAGATCCGCATCCTGGCCAGCTCGGCCGATTCGGGCAGCAACTTCGACCTGCGCTGCCACGTGCGCGAGGGCATGCTGAAGTTCGTGCAGCAGCATTATCCGGAGAGCTTGCCGCGGGTGCGGGCGGAACTGCGGGAAAGGCCGCGGTCGGGCGCTGCGGAGCACCAGCCTGAACCAGGCGTCCCGTAGGGTGGGCTTGAGCCCACCCGCTCTGTCGCGGGCAGGTCCGGTGGGCTGCAGCCCGTCCTACGGACTCCAGGCCAGCGCGGCGCAAACCCGCCCGTCGCGCAGTTCGAACCGCAGCTGCATGCCCAGCGCCTCGGCGGCGGCATGGGCGAGCGGTAGGCCCAGGCCGGCATGGCTGGTGTGCGGCGGCTGCTTGCGCCAGAAACGCTGGCCGAAGCGCGCCAGGTCGGCCGGTTCCAGCCCGGGTGCCGCGTTGCCGATGCGCAGGCCGCCGGCCGCCAGTTCCACCTGCACGGTGTCTCCCGGTGGCGCATAGGCGCAGGCATTGCCCAGCAGGTTGCCCAGCACCACCTCCAGCAGCGCGGGGTCGGTGTGCAGGCTCGGCGGCGGCGTGCCGGTCACCGCCAGCGCCACGCCGCGTTCGTCGGCGACCGCCCGCTGGCGCTGGAGCTGGCGCTCCAGCCAGGGCCGTGTCTCCAGCGGCTGGCGTTGCGGCTGTTCCAGTCCCGATTGCAGGCGGGTCAGCAGCAGCAGTGCGGACACGGTCGCTTCCAGCTCGGCGCCGATCTGGCCGATCTCGCCCAGGATCTGCTTGAGCTCGCGTCCACTCGGGTAACGCGCTTCCACTTCCGCCAGCGCGCGCAGTTCGGCCAGCCGCGTGCGTGTCTCGTGCGCCAGCCCGCTGGCGAACTGGCGTTCGCGGGCGAGGCCGTCGTCCATCCGCGCGAGCACATCGTTGAAGCGCGCCACCAGTGGATCGAGCTCGCGCAGGCCGCTGGCCGGCAGGCGCTGGCCCGGCGCGTGCGGACCGATGTCGTGCATGCGCTCGGCCAGCGCGCGCACCGGCTTGAGGCCGCGGCGCACGATCAGCGGCACCGCCACCAGCGCGACCAGCATGGCCAGCGCGGGGCCGAGCACGAGGATCCAGTCCAGCGCGGTGAGCAGGCGGTCGAAGGTGTGGCGGTCCTGCATGAACAGCAGGGCGCAGTTGCGCGTGGGCGGACCGGTGGCGGCGGGCGCCTGGAAGGCGAACATCACCGCGCCCAGCCGGCCGTGGCCGTGGCGCAGGTTGACGAACTTCGGCGTGGCGCCGGCGGCCTGCGGCCAGCCGGCGGGCATGGCCGGCGGAGGCGGCGAACTGTGCTGGTCGGGCAGGCCGGCGCAGCGCAACTGGTACCAGGCGCGGCCATCCCCTGCCAGCAAGCCGGGCGGGGCGCGTGGCGAGCCGGCCGCCTGCTCGATCTCCACCACCGTGGTCAGCGCCTGCGCCTGGGTCAGCAGGTTCTCGCGGAAGCGCGCCTCCATCGCCCGGTCGATGCGCCAGTCCATCAGCAGCGCGCCGCCGCCGAGCAGCGCCAGGCTGGTGGCCACCAGCAGCAGCGTGATGCGCGCGGCGAGCGAGGGGCGTTTCACGGGATCAGGTAGCCGGCGCCGCGGCGGGTCTCGATCAGGCCGGCCAGGCCGGCGGCGTCGAGCTTGCGGCGCAGGCCGAACACCAGCACCTCGACGCTGCGGTCGGAGACCTCGGTGTCGCTGCCGGCGGTGCGCTCGAGGATCTCCTGGCGCGTGAAGGCGCGCCCGCGATGGCGCAGCAGCAGGCCCAGCACGGCGAATTCGCGCGGTGTCAACGGCAGCGGCTGGCCATCCACGCTGGCGCAGTGGGCCAGCGGGTCCCACGCCAGCGGGCCGTGGCTGAGCACCACCGGCTGCGCCTGCAGCGGCCGGCGCGCCAGCGCGTGCAGGCGGGCGACCAGTTCGTCGAAGGCGAATGGCTTGACCAGGTAGTCGTCGGCGCCGGCATTCAGCGCCTCGATGCGGTCGCCGACCTGGTCGCGCGCCGACAGCACCAGCACGCGCGGGCGCCGCCCGCCGGCCGGCATGGCGCGCAGCACGCCCAGGCCGTCCAGCCGGGGCAGCATCAGGTCCAGCACCACCAGCTCGTAGTCGTAGCTGGCCAGGAAGTCCTTGGCCTCGATGCCGTCGGCCGCGGCATCGACCGTGAAGCCGGCGCCCCGCAGGCCGTGCTGCAGGGTGGTGCGCAGGCGTTCGGAGTCTTCCACCAGCAGGAGTTTCATGGGCGCGGAGTCTACCCAGTAGGGTGGGCTTCAGCCCACCGTCCCGGGCCGGTGGGCTG
>NZ_JBCNYA010000043.1:0-29488 GCF_049727805.1 Frateuria sp. YIM B11624 | reverse complement strand
CACCGTCCCGGGCCGGTGGGCTGAAGCCCACCCTACGCCACTCGGAGCCCCGTGTGCTGGCGCATCGACAGTTTCATCGCCCACCCGCTATAAAGACACAGATCAACGGGGGTGGGTGTGAGCGAAGAGATCCTGATCAACGTGACGCCCCGTGAAACCCGCGTGGGCGTGGTCGAAAACGGCATGCTGCAGGAGGTGCACGTCGAGCGCGCCTCCCGCCGCGGCTACGTGGGCAACGTGTACAAGGGCCGCGTGCAGCGGGTGATGCCGGGCATGCAGGCGGTGTTCGTGGAGATCGGGCTGGAGCGCGCGGCGTTCCTGCACGCCTCGGACATCGTGCGCCCGCCGTTGCCCGAGGGCGCCGAGCCGCACGGCAACGGCCACACCACGCCCTCGATCAGCGAGCTGGTGCACGAGGGCCAGGAGATCGTGGTGCAGGTGGTCAAGGACCCGATCGGCACCAAGGGCGCGCGGCTGTCCACCCATCTGTCGATCCCTTCGCGGTACCTGGTGCTGCTGCCGCACGCGCGCACGCTGGGCATCTCCGCGCGCATCGAGGACGAAGAGGAGCGCGCGCGCCTGAAGGACGTGCTCGGCGGCCTGATCGGCGAGGACAACCGCCTGGGTTACATCGTGCGCACCAATGCCGAGGGGCAGTCGGCCGAATCGCTGGCGTTCGACGTGACTTACCTGAGCAAGGTCTGGCGCGTGGTGCAGGAGAACATCGCCAAGGCGAAAGTCGGCGAGCGCGTCTACGAGGAACTCTCGCTGCCGCTGCGCAGCCTGCGCGACATGCTCACCGACGACATCGAGAAGGTGCGCGTCGATTCGCGCGAGACGCACGAGAAAGTGGTCAAGTTCGTGCACAAGTTCATGCCGAGCCTGGACGACCGCATCGAGCACTACACTGGCGAGCGGCCGATCTTCGACCTGTACGGCGTGGAGGACGAGATCCAGCGCGCGATGAAGAAGGAAGTGCCGCTGAAGTCCGGCGGCTACCTGATCGTCGACCAGACCGAGGCGATGACGACGATCGACGTCAACACCGGCGGTTACCTGGGCACGCGCAACCTGGAAGAAACCGTCTACCGCACCAACCTGGAGGCGGCGCAGGCGGCGGCGCGGCAACTGCGGCTGCGCAACCTGGGCGGCATCATCATCATCGACTTCATCGACATGAACGATGAGGAGCACAAGCGCCAGGTCATCCGCATGCTGGAGAAGGGTCTCGCGCGCGACCACGCCAAGACCACGGTCTATCCGATGTCGGCGCTGGGGCTGGTGGAGATGACCCGCAAGCGCACCACCGAGAGCCTGGAGCGCCAGCTGTGCGAGCCGTGCCCGGCCTGCGGCGGCCGCGGCACCGTCAAGACCGCCGAGACGGTGACCTACGAGATCTTCCGCGAGATCACCCGCGCGGTGCGCCAGTTCAACGCCGAAAAGCTGCTGGTGATGGCCAGCCCCAAGGTCGTCTCGCGCATCCTGGAAGAGGAATCCGCGGCGGTCGCCGAACTGGAGGAGTTCATCTCCAAGAGCATACGCTTCCAGCCGGAAGAGCATTACTCCCAGGAACAATTCGATGTGGTCTTGCTGTAAGCGAAGGATTGCCTGCAACACCGGCCGGGACGGAACGAGGTGAACGCGCGCTGGCGACAGCGCATGCACCTGGCACTGCGCGCGCTCGGCTGGGGCGCAGGCATCGCGGTGGTCACGCTGGCCGTGCTGATGGCGCTGGCGCAGCTGCTGCTGCCGTTGCTTGCGCGACATCCGCAATGGGTGGCCGCACAGCTTTCGGAGCGCCTGCGCCGCCCGGTCAGCTTCGCCTCGCTGGAGGGGTACTGGCGCGGTTCCGGTCCGCTGTTCGTGATGCGCGACGTGACGATCGGCCCCGGCCCCGGTGGCGGCAGTCCGCTGCGCCTGCCCGAGTCGGAGCTGAAGATCGACTTCGGCAGCTGGCTGCTTCCCTCGCGGCACCTGCTCGACCTGCGCGCGCGCGGGCTGGAGCTGGACCTTAGCCACGACGCCCAGGGCCGCTGGCACGTCAACGGGATCGGCGGGCCCGAGGGCGGCGCGCGCCAGGACTTCTCGATGGGCCCGGTCTCGCTGGGCCTGTGGCTGCGCGACCTGCGCCTGATCGTCACCGACGAGGCCAGCGGCCGCCGCTATGCGGTGCTGGCCGACCAGCTACGGCTGAGCCGGCAGGGCAACCGCGTGCGTTTCGGCGTGGTGCTGCAGCGCGAGGGCGCCAGCGGCCAGTGGCACGGCGCCGGCAGCTTCCGCGAGGACGGCAGCGAAGGGCGCCTGTGGCTGGCCGGGGACCGGCTCGACCTTCGCACGCTGCTCGGCGACGTGGCGCTGGACGGCTATACGGCCAAAAGCGGCACCGGCAACCTGGCCGCCTGGCTGGACTGGAAAGACCGCAGGCTGGTGCGCGCCACGCTGCGCTTCGACCTTGCCGGCCTCGCGATCGAGGGCCCGGCGGGAACCACCCGCGTGCCGGCCCTGCGTGGCCTGGCCGGCATCAGCCAGCGAGCCGACGGCTACGACGTGCGCTATGCCGCCACCGACGGTGGCGCGCTGGCGCTGGCCCTGCACCAGCCCGACGGACAACTGCGCGCGGCGCTGGCCGCGCGCAACCTGGATCTCGCGCCGCTGCTGCCGTGGCTGGCGCTCAAGCCGGGCCTGTCGCCCGCGCTCGGCGCCTGGCTGGGCGGTGGGCACCCGCGCATGCGGCTCACGCAGGCCTCGCTGCAGTGGTCGCGCGCGGATGGCGTGCAGCACCTGCAGGCAGCGTTCGCCGATGCCGGCATCGATGCGGTCGGCAAGCTGCCGGGTGTCAGCCGCCTCGATGGCGAACTGCGCGGGGATGCGCATGGGTTCGCGCTCGAGCTGCCGGCGCAGGCCACCGTGATCGACCTGACGCCCGGCTTCCGCAAGCCGTTCGCGCTGTCGCGGCTGGCCGCCACCGTGGCGGCCTGGCACGCCGACGGCGCCTGGCAGGTCGGCGTCGACCCGCTGGCCTTCGAGGGCGAGGGTTTCGCGGGGAGCGCGCGCGGCACCGTCGGCCTGCCCGACGGCGGCGGACGGCCGTTCCTCGATCTCTATGCGCACGTCGACCACGCGCAGGTGCCCGCCGCCAAGCTGTTCTGGCCGGTCCACTCGATGTCGCCCCATGCGATCGAGTGGCTGGACCGCGCGCTGGTCGCGGGCACGGTGGAGGAGGGCGACCTGGTCGTGCGCGGCAGCCTGGCCGACTGGCCGTTCCGCCACAACGAAGGCCGCTTCGAGGCGCATGCGCGGATCAGCGGGTTGACCTTCGACTATGGTGAGGCGTGGCCGCAGGCCAAGGATCTCGCGGTGGAGGCCAGCTTCGTCGGCAACGGCATGCTGGCCGAGGCCAGCGGGGGCGATGCGCTCGGCATCAAGCTCGACCATGCCGTCGCGCTGATCCCCGATTTCTCCGACACCGTGCTCGACCTCAACGTGCAGGGCAGCGGCAGCGGCGCCAGCCTGCTCAAGTTCCTGCAGCAGAGCCCGATCGCCCGCCGCGAGGCCGATACATTGGCCAAGCTGCGCCTGGGCGGCAACGGCGCTTTCGACTTCCACCTGTCGCTGCCGGTGAAGGACGCCGAGGCGATGCGGCTGGACGGCAGCGCGCAGTTGCAGGACATGGACGTGAATGCGCCCGAGTGGAAGCTCGCGCTTGGCAAGCTGGCCGGGCCGGCCACCTTCGATGCCCACGGCGTGCACGCCGGACCGCTCACCGGCAGCTTCCGCAGCCAGCCTTCGACGCTGGACCTGGCGATCGCCGATGCCACCGGCCAGCCGGATACCGTGCTCTCGGCGCGGCTGCAGGGCAGCTACGCCATCAGCGAACTGGTGCAGGACTTCCCGCAACTGGACTGGCTGGGCAAGGCCGCCGAGGGGCGCAGCGATTACACGCTCGGTTTCGACATCGCCCACGGCAGCGGCGATGCGCTGGTACAGACCTTCAGCGCCGACAGCACGCTCGCGGGCACCGCGTTGAAGCTGCCGGTGCCACTGTCCAAGCCTGCCGATGGCACGCTCCCGCTGCATCTGACCCTTGGCGTGCCGGTCGATGGCGCCAGCCTGGAGGTGGCGCTGGGCGAGGTGATGCGCGCGCGCTTCCGCCTGCCGGCGGGCGACACCCAGCCGCTGGCGGCGACCATCGCCTTCGGCAGCAGCATGCCCGACAGCCTGCCGGACAAGGGCCTGCGCATCCGCGGCCATGCCGCGGCGCTGGACGTCTCCGGCTGGGTGCAGCACGCAGTCGCCGGCAGCAGCGATGGCGGCCCCGGTCTGGAGAGCATCGACGCGAGCGCCGACCGCGCGCTGGTGTTCGAACACGATTTTCCCAGCATGCACATCAGGGCCGTGCCGAAGCCGGACGTGCTCTCCATCGACGCCGACAGCCCGGCGCTGGCCGGCCATGTGGACGTGCCGGCCACGGACCTGCGCAAGCGCGGCATCACGGCGCGCCTGCAGCGCCTGTACTGGCCGCAGGCGGGAGCGCAGGTCGCCACGGGCAAACCTGCGACGGACGGGCAAGCCAAGGGCATCACGCCCGCAGCACCGCCAGCGGCAAGCGTGGCGGCGGCGGACGAGATACCGGCCAATCCCGCCGCTACCGGGATCGATCCTGCGTCGCTGCCGCCCTTCCATCTGTGGATCGGCGACCTGCGGCTGGGCGCCGCCAGGCTCGGCGAAGCGCGGCTGGAAACCTGGCCGACCGCGCAAGGCATGCACATCGACCAGCTGCGCGCGCTGTCCAAGAGCGTGCAGCTCAACGCCGGCGGCGACTGGAACGGCAATGCGCAGGACAGCCACACGCACATGCGCATCGACTTCGCCGCGCAGAACCTGGGCAGCATGCTCACCGCGTTCGGCTACGAGGGCCTGTTCAGCGGAGGCAAGACCCACGCCCTGCTCGACGCGCGCTGGCCGGGCGCGCCGACCTCGTTCGCGCTGGCCACGATGGACGGCACGCTCGGCGTGGACGTGAGCCACGGCCGCATCCCCGAGGTCGGCCCGGGCGTGGGGCGCCTGTTCGGCCTGGTCTCGGTGGCCGAATTGCCGCGCCGGCTCACGCTCGACTTCGGCGACGTGTTCGGCAAGGGCCTGGCGTTCGATTCGATCAAGGGCGACTTCCGCTTCGCCGACGGCAACGCCACCACCGACAACCTGAAGATCCGCGGCCCGGCCGCGGACATCGACATCAGCGGGCGCACCGGCCTGCGTGCGCGCGACTACGACCAGCAGGTCTACGTGATGCCGCACGTGGGCAACAGCCTGCCGGTGGTCGGCGCGGTGGTCGCCGGGCCGGTCGGCGCGGCCGCCGGTTTCGCGGTGCAGGGGCTGCTCGGCAAGGGCCTGAACAAGGCCGCCAGCGCGCGCTATCACGTCAGCGGCAGTTGGGAAAAGCCGGTGTTCACGCTGGTCGAGAAACACGAATTGCCCGCCGCGCCTGCCGCGCCTGCCGCGCCCGCCAGTGCGCCGCCGCCGGCCACTACCCCGCCGCCGCGCGAGGCGCATCCCGCAACTTCCAGTTCCTCGCCGCGATAGCGCACCGGCCGTTCCTGGCCGGCACTGCGCGCGAACCATAACCCGGCTGCGGCCGGGCTCACCGGTCGCAGGGCGCGTATGCCTCGCGCGCACTAGCCGGTCAACGTGGAGGGCTGGTGAAGGTACCACAGCCGCGCCTGGTCGCCGAGGTAACTTTCGAGATGCCCATCGGGACGTCGCGACGTCGAATCTGCGATGCTCGCGGGCCGGCGGATCCGGTCCGCAGCTCCGACGAGACCAGATTCAGGTCCCCCGCTTGACCTGTCTGCCGTCGGACGATGCGTTGAATCGGGCGCCGCGCGCCACCATTACCTGAAATTGCCGCATTGCCATGGGTTGACGATGGAATCCCTGATCACGCACGTCGAGAACAAGCTGCTGGCCCCCGGCGGCCTCGCCACCACCGACCTGGAGCGCGTGTTCGCGCAACTGATGGGGCCGTCCATCGACGCTGCCGACCTGTACTTCCAGCATTCGCGCAGCGAGTCGTGGCTGCTGGAGGAGGGCATCGTCAAGGACGGCAGCCATTCGATCGAGCAGGGCGTGGGCGTGCGTGCGATCAGCGGCGAGAAGACCGGCTTCGCCTACTCGGACGAGATCGTGCTGCCGCAATTGCTGGAGGCCTCCAGGGCCGCGCGCGCGATCGCCCAGGGCGGACACGGCGCAGGCAAGCCGCTGGCGCTCAACGGCGCGCGAGCGCTCTATCCGGCGCTCGATCCGGTCGAGAGCCTGCCCAATCCGGACAAGATCGCGCTGCTGCGCGAGGTCGACGCCTATGCGCGCTCGCGCGACCCGCGCGTCAAGCAGGTGATCGTGAGCCTGGCGGCGACCATGGACACCGTGCTGGTGGCCGGCGCCGACGGCACCCTGGCGGCGGACGTGCGCCCGCTGGTGCGCCTGAACGTGCAGGTAATCGCCGAATCCGGCGGCCGCCGTGAGCAGGGCAGCGGCGGCGGTGGCGGCCGCTATGGCTACCGCGAACTGATCGAGAACGGCCGCGCGCTGGCCTTCGCCGACGAGGCGGTACGCCAGGCGCTGGTCAACCTGGACTCGGTCGATGCACCGGCCGGGCAGATGACCGTGGTGCTCGGCCCGGGCTGGCCCGGCGTGCTGCTGCACGAGGCGATCGGCCATGGGCTGGAAGGCGACTTCAACCGCAAGGGCAGCTCCGCCTTCGCCGGGCGCCTCGGCCAGCGCGTGGCCGCGCCGGGCGTGACCGTGGTCGACGACGGCACGCTGCCCAACCGCCGCGGCTCGCTCAGCGTGGACGACGAGGGCACGCCCACGGAGTGCACCACGCTGATCGAGGACGGCATCCTCACCGGCTACATGCAGGACAAGTTGAACGCGCGCCTGATGGGCATGAAGCCGACGGGCAATGGCCGCCGCGAATCCTTCGCGCAACTGCCGATGCCGCGCATGACCAATACCTACATGCGTGCCGGCTCGCGTGACCCGGCCGAGATCATCGCCTCGGTCAAGCGCGGCCTCTACGCCGTCAACTTCGGCGGCGGCCAGGTCGACATCACCAGCGGCAAGTTCGTGTTCTCCGCCAGCGAGGCCTACCTGATCGAGGACGGCAAGCTCACCGCGCCGGTGAAGGGCGCCACGCTGATCGGCGCCGGTCCCGAGGTGCTCACCCGCGTGTCCATGATCGGCAACGACCTGAAGCTGGACGAGGGTATCGGCGTATGCGGCAAGGACGGCCAGAGCGTGCCCGTCGGCGTGGGCCAGCCGACCCTGAAGATCGACGGCATGACCGTCGGCGGCACCGCCGCCTGATCCTTCTTTCCCCCTCTCCTCTGCGGGGAGAGGGCCCGGGTGAGGGGCCGGGATTCGTCGGGAAATCGGCTTTTCGCTTTACGTCCACCCAGGCAAAAAAACACCGGCACGAGGCCGGTGTTTTCCGTTTCATGGCAGCGGCCGGATCAGATCGCCAGATCCTTTTCCTTCTTGCCGGCCTTCAGCGCATCGTTGAACCAGCGCGGACGCTTGCCGCGGCCGGACCAGGTCTGTTCGGGGTTGGCCGGGTTGCGATACTTCGGCGCCACCGTGCCGGTGCTGCGGCGGGCCTTGCGGGTGCCTCCGAAAACGTCCTCCATGGCGAAGCCTTCGGCCTTGACCATGGCGTGGATCTTCTCGCGCAGCTTGGCGACCTTCTCCTTGCGCAGCTCGTTCTGGCGCGTCTGCGCCTTGCTGATCAGTTCATTGAGCTGGTTGTGATTGAGGTTCTTGATGTCGACTGCCATGCGTGGGCTCCCGGATAAGTCTTTCGATTATGTGTGTCGCCTCTCGTCACTGAGAGCGGTGCTTCCGTTTCGGGAAGTATTCTCGCCCAGTGGCGGGTGCAATTGCAAAAGGCCGATTATCCCGCGGCGACCGAATAATGCGATCCACCGCATAAACCAGCCAGGCCCGATTGCCAAACTGGGCTGCACAGTAATTACGTGCAACGACCAATTCGCGACTTACTTTCACGCCAGCAGCGTGAACAATTCGTCCTCGGTAATGGCGCGGTTTTCAGTTTCGCCGCGACGGCGGTATTCGAGCGTGCCGCCTGCCAGGCCCCGCTCGCTTACCACCACGCGATGCGGAATGCCGATCAATTCTAGATCGGCAAACATCTGGCCGGGCCGCAGGCCGCGATCGTCCAGTACCGTTTCGATGCCGTGGTTTTCCAGCTTGCGGTAAAGCGCCTCGGCAGCGTCGCGTACCTCGGGCAGGTTCTTTGGATTGATGATGCACACGGCCACGCGCCAGGGCGCCATCGCTTCGGGCCAGATAATCCCGGCCTCGTCGTGGGACTGTTCGATCGCGGCCGCCACGATGCGGCTGACGCCGACGCCGTAGCAGCCCATCATCATCACCTGCGCCTTGCCCTGGTCGTCGAGCACCGTCGCACCCAGCGCTTCGGCGTATTTGGGCCCGAGCTGGAAAATGTGTCCCACCTCGATGCCGCGGGCGATGCGCAGCGTGCCGTGGCCATCGGGCGAAGGATCGCCCTCGACCACCTGGCGGATGTCCTCCACGCGGGTGATGCGTGCATCGCGTTCCCAGTTGGCGCCGCTGTAATGGGTGCGGTCGGCGTTGCCGCCGCAGACGAAATCGGCAAGCACCGCGGCACTACGGTCGACGATCACCGGGATGCCGTCAGGCAGACCGACCGGACCGATGAAGCCGGGCCGCGTACCGGTGGCGGCAAGGATCTCTTCTTCCGAAGCCAGCACCGAGGCGTCGGGCAGTTCGGCCAGCTTGCCGGCCTTCACTTCGTTGATCTCGTGGTCGCCGCGCAGGCACAGCGCAACCAGTCCATCGCGCCCGCGCACCAGCAGCGTCTTGACGCATTGCTGCGGCGATACGCCGAGAAAGGCGCTGACCTCTGCGATGGTTTTCTGCGTGGGCGTATCCACGCGCTTCAGCGGCGCCTGCGGAGCGGGCCGGCCGCCCGTCGGCGCCAGCGCTTCGGCCTTTTCGATATTGGCTGCGTAATCGGAACCGTCGGAAAACGCGATCGCGTCCTCGCCCGAATCGGCCAGCACCTGGAATTCATGGCTGGCATTGCCGCCGATGGCGCCGGTGTCTGCCTGCACGGCGCGGAATGTCAGTCCCAGCCGGTCGAAAATGCGCGAGTACGCCTGGTACATCGCCTCGTAGGTTTCGTTGAGCGACTCGGGCGACAGGTGGAAGGAATAGGCGTCCTTCATCAGGAATTCGCGCGCGCGCATCACGCCGAAGCGCGGCCGGATCTCGTCGCGGAACTTGGTCTGGATCTGGTAGAAGTTGATCGGCAGCTGCTTGTAGCTTTTCAGCTCGTTGCGGGCGAAGTCGGTAATGACTTCCTCGTGGGTCGGGCCGAAGACGAATTCCTGTTCCTTGCGGTCGCGGATCTTCAGCAATTCGCTGCCGAACTTGTCCCAGCGGCCGGTTTCCTTCCACAACTCTTTCGGCTGCACCGCGGGCATCAGCATTTCCATCGCGCCGGCGCGATCCATTTCCTCGCGCACCACGTTTTCCACCTTGCGCAGCACGCGCAGGCCCAGCGGCGACCAGGTGTACAGGCCGGATGCGAGCTTGCGGATCATGCCGGCGCGCAGCATCAGCCGATGGCTGGTGAGTTCGGCGTCGGCGGGGACTTCCTTGACGGTGGCCAGGTGGAATTGGCTGAGGCGCATGGCGGTAATCCGGGGGGCAAAGAGGCCGATTATACGTTGGCCACCACCGGCTTACGCGCCGTGCAGGGGCCTATTGGCTGCAGAACTGCTTGTATTGCTGTTCGGCCAGCGCGGTCTGCTGGCTGCGCTGGGTCTCGTCCAGCGGGACGGACTTGCCGCCTTCTTCCAGCGTCACGTTGTCCTGGCCCTTGAGCAGGTCCAGGTTGGCTTTCAGTGAGCTGCACAGCTTGGCGCGGTTTTCCGGCGTATTGGGCATCCCGCCGGTGTTGGCGGAGGCCGGCGTTGCCGTGGTCGCGGCCGGGGCGGTCGCCTTGGCCGGAGTCGACGCCGCCGGCTGTTCCATGCCGTTGGTGTCGATGCGCTTGTACTGCGTGCCCTGCGGCGGCGGGGTCTCGGAGTAGTGCACGGTGCCGTGGGAGTCGGTCCATTTGTACACCTGCGCGGCGACCGCCGGTGCGAGCAGCAGCAACACGAGGGCGAGGGGCAGGCGGCGCATGGGATTCTCCTGGGGCGTGAGGCCCCGGCACTAGTTAACACTCCGCACGGCCGGACTCAAGCATGGGACGGCCGTTGACGGACGATGGTTTACACTCTCGCGCATTCCGTCACGGATCGTTGCATGAGCGAGCACCCGCCAGTCCGCACGCCCCGCCACCGGGGCATCTACCTGCTGCCGAACCTGTTCACCACGGCGGCCATGTTCGCCGGCTACTACGCCATCGTGGCGAGCATCGGCGGACGTTTCACCGAGGCGGCGATCGCCGTGTTCGTGGCCGCCGTGCTGGACGGCATGGACGGCCGCGTGGCGCGCCTGACCGGCACGCAGAGCGAGTTCGGCGTGCAGTACGACTCGTTGTCGGACCTGGTCAGCTTCGGCCTGGCGCCGTCGCTGGTGATGTACAACTGGTCGCTGTCCTCGCTGCGCGACTTCGGGCCGGTGTGGGGCAAGATCGGCTGGGCCGCGGCCTTCCTCTACGCCGCCTGCGCGGCGCTGCGCCTGGCCCGCTTCAACACCCAGGTCGGGGTGATCGACAAGCGTTATTTCCAGGGCCTGGCCAGTCCGGCGGCGGCGGCCGTGTGCATGTCGTTCGTGTGGACCATGGAGAAGTTCCAGGTACCCGGCACCGAACTGTGCTTCGTCACCCTGGTCATCGCGGTGGTGGTGGGCCTGCTGATGGTCAGCCGCTTCCGTTACTACAGCTTCAAGTCGTTGCCGATGGGCGAGCGCGACCGCGTGCCGTTCCTGTGGGTGTTGGTGGCCGTGCTGGTGCTGGTGCCGTTCCTGATCGATCCGCCGCGGGTGCTGTTCGTGGTGTTCACGCTGTACCTGCTGTCCGGGCCGGTGGTGACGCTCTGGGGCCGCGCCGCGCACCGTCGCCGGATCCGTCGCGCCAAGCCATGAGTGCGGCGCCGGCCAGCCGCGGGAATCCTTCGCGGCGCACGCGGATGCTGCAGGCGCTCGGCGTCACGCCGTGGGTCCGCCGCGCGAACGTGGCCGCGACGGAGCATCCGGTCGAATCGGCGCCGGCAGCGGTCGTTCCGGCAGCGTCCTGCGTGGTGGTGCTGCCGGAAGGCTGTGCCGCGCGTGAGCTGGACCTGCTCGGCCGCGCGCTGGTCGCGTACGGCCCCGAGCTGGCGCGCGCCGGCCGCATCCTGGTCAAGGATGGACGCCCAGGCGGCGCCGTGCCGCCGGTGCGCGCCTACCTGGTGTTCGGCCAGGCGCAGGCGCACGCGCTGGGGCGCGAACTGCCCGCGGCGGTGATGAACCAGGCGCAGATCGTGCTGGCCGACGAGCCGCAGCAGGTGCTCGCCAGTGGTGCCGCCAAGCGCGGGCTGTGGACTGCGCTGCGCCAGTTGCGGCGTGCGTTGGCGGTGCCCGGGGGCGCGTGATGGTCGCGGTGGCCCGCCCTCGCGTCGAGATCCGCGCGATGCGCCGGGAGGACCTGCCCGCGGTCGCCGCGCTCGAGACCGCCTCCTACGACTTTCCCTGGTCGGCCGGCATCTTCGGCGATTGCCTGAAGGCCGGGCATCCGTGCTGGGTACTGTGCAGCGACGGCGAGGTCGCCGGCTACGGCATCCTCTCGGTCGCCGCCGGCGAGGCGCACGTGCTCAACCTCTGTATCGGCCCCGACTGGCGCGGCCGCGGCCTGGGCCGGCATCTGCTCGGCCGCCTGCTCGACGTGGCGCGCTGGAGCGGTGCCGAGCGTGTGTTCCTCGAGGTGCGCCCGTCGAACCCTGTGGCGCAGCAGTTGTACGCCTCGGTCGGCTTCAAGGAGATCGGCCGCCGCCCGCGTTACTACCCGGCCAAGGGCGGACGCGAGGACGCGATCGTGATGGCGCTCGACTGATTTGCTCTCTCCCGGCGGGAGAGGGCAGAGGGCTCGCTGGAAACCGGGCGAGCCCGCCTGGAATCAGCCCAGCTTCCGCGCCTGTTCCCGCAACGCTTCCAACTGCGTGCCCCAGTCGACGATGCGCTGGCGTTCCTGCGCCACCACCTCCGTCGGCGCGTTGGCCACGAAGTTGGCATTGCCCAGCTTGCCTTCGCACTTCCGGATCTCGCCCTCGATGCGCGCGATCTCCTTGGCCAGGCGCACCTTCTCGGCGGAAAGGTCGATCAACCCGGCCAGCGGGATCAGCACGCGCAGGCTGCCGACCACCGCCGCGGCCGCGGCCGGCTCCTCCGCACCGGGCTCGATCCACTGTGCCGGTTCCGTGCGCGCGAGGAAGGCGATCTGCGCCGCGAACTTGGCCGCGCGTGTGCGATCGGCGGCGTCGCCGTCTGCGAGCAGCAAGGGGATGGTCTTGCCGGGCGCGATGTTCATCTCCGAGCGGATGCGCCGGATGCCCGAGAGCACCGCCTTGACCCACTCGATTTCGGCGCTCGCCGCCTCGTCGGTCGTCCGCTCGCCGGCCTTCGGCCATGGCCGTTCCATGATGTCCTGCGCCTGGATGCCCAGCCGCGGCGCCACCGCCTGCCAGATCTCCTCGGTGATGAACGGAACGATCGGGTGCAGTGCGCGCAGCACGGTTTCCAGCACCACCAGCAGGGTGTGGCGGGCGGAGGCCGCGGCGGCCGCATCCTCGCCATTCAACGCCGGCTTGGACAGCTCCAGGAACCAGTCGCAGTACTCGTTCCACACGAACTCGTAGAGCGCCTGCGCGAGCAGGTCGAAGCGGTAGGTGGCGAAGTGCTCCTCGACCTCGGTCAGCGTCTGCCCGAGGCGCGTGAGGATCCATCGCTCCGCCTCGGTCGCTGGCGCACCAGCGGGTGCGTCGACCGGGCCCTCGGGCAGGTTCATCAGCACGAACCGCGCCGCGTTCCACAGCTTGTTGCAGAACGCCTTGTAGCCCTCGGCGCGCTTGATGTCGAAGTTGATTGTCCTGCTGTAGCTGGCCAGCGCGGCGAAGGTGAAGCGCAGCGCGTCGGTGCCGATCGCGGGAATGCCTTGCGGGTAGTCCTTGCGGATGCGCTTCTCGACTTTCTCGCGCACCTGCGGGATCAGCAGCGAGCGGGTGGATTTCTCCACCAGCGGCTCGAGGTCGATACCATCGATGAGGTCCAGCGGGTCCAGCGTGTTGCCCTTGGACTTGGACATCTTCTGGCCCTCGGCGTCGCGCACGATGGCGTTGATGTAGACCTCGCGGAAGGGCACCTGCTTGGTGAAATAGAGGGTCGCCATCACCATGCGCGCGACCCAGAAGAAGATGATGTCGAAGCCGGTGACCAGTACCGCGCTGGGCAGGAACAGCTTGTCCTGTTCCCAGTTGGCGACCACTTCGCCGCGCTCGTTCTTCACCGGTCCCTGCATCGGCCAGCCCAGCGTGGAGAAGGGCCACAACGCGGAGGAGAACCAGGTGTCGAGCACGTCCTCGTCCTGGCGCAAGGCGCCGACCGGCGCGGTGGCGGCGTGCCGGCGCGCGTCCTGCTCGTCCTCGCCGACGAAGATGTTGCCCGCCTCGTCGTACCACGCCGGAATGCGGTGGCCCCACCAGAGCTGACGGCTGATGCACCAGTCCTGGATGTTGTCCAGCCACTGCGTATAGGTGGTGGTCCAGTTCTCCGGCACGAAGCGGATCGCGCCCGAACGTACGGCCTCCAGTGCCGGCTCGGTGATCGCGGTGCGACCGCCGGGACGGCCGTCGGCCAGCACCTCGGAAGTGAGGTCGACGAACCACTGGTCGGTCAGCATCGGCTCGATTACCGCATCGGAGCGCTGGCTCACCGGCACCTGCAGCTTGTGCGGCTTGGTCTCGACCAGCAGGCCGGCATCTTCCAGGTCGGCCAGCACCGCCTTGCGCGCCTCGTAGCGGTCCAGCCCGCGGTACTTCGCCGGTGCGTTGTCGTTGACCTTTGCGTCCAGCGTGAAGATGTTGATCGGCTCGAGCCTGTGGCGCTGGCCGATCGCGTAGTCGTTGAAGTCGTGCGCCGGGGTGATCTTCACGCAGCCGGTGCCGAACTCGCGGTCGACGTAGTCGTCGGCGATCACCGGGATCTCGCGGCCGGTCAGCGGCAGGCGCAGCATCGAGCCGACCAGGTGCGCATAGCGCTCGTCTTCGGGATGCACCGCCACCGCCACGTCCCCGAGCATGGTTTCCGGACGCGTGGTGGCGACCACCACCGAGCCCGCGCCGTCGGCGGTCATGTAGCGGATCGACCACATGTGGCCGTCGCGCTCGACGTTGTTGACCTCAAGATCCGACACCGCCGTGCCCAGCGCCGGATCCCAGTTCACCAGCCGGTTGCCGCGGTAGATCAGGCCGTCGCGATACCACTGCACGAACACCTTGCGCACCGCGGCCGAGAGACCCTCGTCCATGGTGAAGCGCTCGCGCGACCAGTCGGCGGCCACGCCCAGACGGCGCATCTGGTTGGTGATGGTCGAGCCGGACTCCTCCTTCCATTGCCACACGCGCTCGACGAACGGCTCGCGGCCGAGGTCGTGGCGGCTCTTGCCCTCGGCAGCCAGCTGGTTCTCGACGATCTTCTGCGTCGCGATGCCGGCGTGGTCGGTGCCCACCTGCCACAGCGTGTTCATGCCGCGCATGCGCTGGTAGCGGATCAGCATGTCCATCACCGTCTGCTGGAACGCGTGGCCCATGTGCAGCGTGCCGGTCACGTTCGGCGGCGGCAGCAGGATGCAGTAGGGCTCGCCCTTGCCCGAAGGCCGGAACGCCCTGCGGTCTTCCCAGTGGGCGTACCACTTCGATTCGATCTGGCCGGGCTCGAAACTCTTTTCCATCGGAGGCTCGCGATGGCGCGCCGTGCGGCGCGCGCGTCATGGAAGGTAAGCCTGCGATTGTACGGGGCGCGCGTGATCGCCCCAAGCCGTATCCGGCGCAGGCAGCCGAAAGCCCCGTCTCGTGCGGGCCGGGGCCAGGTTCGGCCGCGTCGTGGACGGACCGGCTAGGCGACGAAGGCGTCGGCCAGCGAGGGCGTGCGCGCGGCGGGCGCCGCCTGCTGGCGCTCGTGCTCTTCGACCTGCATGCGGCCAATGCGCGAAACGACGAGCAGGAACAGCGCAGCGGCCGCCAGGTTCAACGCCTGCCCGCAGAGCAGCAGCATCTGCTGGGTGTGCAGCCCTTCGAAGGTGTGCTCCGGCCGCAGGTACTGCGTGACGAACCAGTAGGACAGGTTGCCGGCGATCCAAAAGCCCCACCAGACGCCCAGCAGCCGCGGCGTACCGAGCTTCTGCCAGCGCGCCGGCGCCTGGGAGGCCAGCCAGACCTGGGTCATCGCCCGCATCGGCCGCACCAGGTTCATGACCGGCACCGCATACCAGCCCACCGCCCAGCCGGGCGAGTCGTCCAGGCCCTTGGCGCCGAGCGCGCGGACGTTGCACGCCACCCGGTAGATCCAGCAGCCGGCCCAGATGTAGCAGGCCAGCATCAGCACCAGTTGCAGGCGGAACAGGTTCAGTTGCAGCCAGCCGGCCCCCGCCAGCTTGTCCTGCAATGCCGTGGTGATCCCGCTGTCGATGCCCTGCTGGAGCAGTTGCAGCCCGTAGGCCATCACGCCAAGTACCGCCAGCGTGAGCAGGACGAAGGCCGCGACCACGCCGCGGACCCCATTGCCGAGTGAGGTTGGAGACCGGAAGACGAATGGCCTGGATTGGGCCGCCGCTGCGCTCGGGACCGAGCCTGGCGTGCTGAAAGAATTGACTCGCGACATAACGGCACCCCCATGCCTTTTTGCCGACCGGCCAGTCGCCGGCGGCCCCACTATGCGCTTGGGGTATGGACAGGGCAAGCGTGGCGTGCTAGCCGGCAATCGGGGACGCTAGAGCAGCTCGATCCCGAAGCGCCGCACCGCGAGCGCGAACAGCCCGAAGCACGCCACCGTGATGACCGCGCAGGCGAGCAGCGTGAGCCAGAAACCCAGCCGCGGCAGCAGCGCCGGGAAGACCAGGAACATCGGCAGGGTCGGCAGCACGTACCAGAACGTGTACCAGGCGTGGTTGGCGATCTTCTGCTGCGGCTGGTGCTCGACGTAGAGCCAGATGAGCGCCAGCAGGGTGACCATCGGCAGCGCGCCGAGCAGGCCGCCCAGCCGGTCGCTGCGCTTGGCCGCCTCGGACACCAGCACCACCACGGCGGCGGTGACCAGGTACTTGGTGATCAGCCAGCCCATCAGCGGCCTGCGCGCAGGGTGCGGCCGTAGGCGTGCACCTCGTCGACCAGCACCTTGACGTGTTCGGGCTCGACTTCCGGAGTGATGCCGTGGCCCAGGTTGAAGATGTGCCCGGGGTGGTTGCCGTAGCTGTCCAGCACGGCGCGGGCCTCGCGGCGGATGACCTCGGGGCTGGCGCGCAGCACGGTCGGATCGAGATTGCCTTGCAGGGCGACCTTGCCGGCGACCGCGCGGCGGGCGTCGCCCAGGTCGATGGTCCAGTCCACGCCGAGCGCGGAGCAGCCCGAATCGGCCATCTCGGCCAGGTGCAGGCCGGCGCCCTTGGAGAACAGCGTCACCGGCAGCTCACGCGCGTGAGGGTCGGCCTTGAGCGCGGCGACCACCTCGCGCATGTAGCGCAGCGAAAACTCGCGGAAGGGCGTAGGCCCGAGCAGGCCGCCCCAGGTGTCGAACACCATCAGCGCCTGCGCGCCGGCGGCGGCCTGGGCGCAGAGGTAGGCGGCGACCGCGCGGGCCAGGGTGCCGAGCAACTGGTGGGCGAGCGATGGCTCGTTCCAGCACATCGCCTTGAGCGTGGCGAAGTCGCGCGAGCCGTGGCCCTCGACCATGTAGCAGGCCAGCGTCCACGGGCTGCCGGAAAAACCGATCAGTGGCACGCGGCCGTCGAGCTCGCGGCGGATCAATCGCAGGGCGTCCATCACGTAGCGCAGTTCGCCGTCCATGTCCGGCACGGCCAACCGCGCGATGTCGGCCGCGCCGCGCACGGGGCGTGCGAACTGCGGGCCCTCGCCCGGCGCGAAGGACAGGCCCAGCCCCATCGCGTCGGGAATGGTGAGGATGTCGGAGAACAGGATCGCCGCGTCCAGCTCGAAGCGTTCCAGCGGCTGCAGGGTCACCTCGCAGGCGAACTCGGGGTTCTGCGCCAGGCCCATGATGCTGCCGGCGCGCTCGCGCGTGGCGCGGTATTCGGGCAGGTAGCGGCCGGCCTGGCGCATCACCCAGATCGGCGTGGTGTCGGTGGGTTCCCGGCGCAGCGCGCGCAGGAAACGGTCGTTCTTGAGTGCGGCGGTCATGTCATCGTCCGTGCGGGCCGTCCAGGCCCTGGGCGAACATCACGCGGAAGCCACGCTTCAGCTGCGCGTCGCGCGCCTTCTCGAACGCCGCGATGGCTGCATCGCGCTCGAGGAACTGCTCGCGCTTGAGCGTGGCCTTGCCGCCCTGCGTGCCGCTTTCGCGGTACAGCGTCCAGCCGCCGAGCAGATCCTGCTCGAGCACGATCTGCACGTAGCGCGGCGCCTCGGCCGAGGCGGGCATGGTTTGCAGGTAGAGGCGCATGGTGTCCGTGATGGTGCGGCGAGGAGCGCCGCAAGCGCGACATTCTAGAAGGCCGCGGCGAGGCTGGCGAGCGCGCATGTTGCCGCGCCGTGGCCAGGGTTCCGCGCCATACGCGTAGGGTGGGCTTCAGCCCGCCGTCCCGTTGCGGGAATCCCGGTGGGCTGAAGCCCACCCTACGCGGGATGCGAGGCTGCGGCCGAGGCCTCGCGCAGCACGGCCAGCACCGCGGCCTCGTCGGCGCCGCCGACGATCTGGGCGCGGCCGATGCCGCGCCACAGGATCAGCCGCAGCGTGCCGGCCGTGTTCTTCTTGTCCAGCCGCATCAGGGCGAGCAACTGCTCCGGATCGGAGCCTGTCGGCATGCTCACCGGCAAGCCAAGGCGGGCGAGCAGGTGCTGCAGGCGGGCGGAGTCGGGCGCTCCGCTCATGCCCAGCCGTTCGGACAGCCGCGCGGCAAGCAGCATGCCGATCGCCACCGCTTCGCCGTGCAGCAGGGTCGTGTAGCGGCCTGCGGTTTCCAGCGCGTGCCCGAACGTGTGTCCCAGGTTGAGCAGCGCGCGTTCGCCCTGCTCGGTTTCGTCGCGGGCCACGACGCCGGCCTTGTAGCGCACCTTGCGCGCGATCGCCTCGATGACCTTGGCGGTGTCGCGGGCAGCCAGGGCGTCGGCATGCGTTTCGAGCCAGGCGAAGAAGTCCGCGTCGCCGATCGCCGCGCCCTTGACCACCTCGGCCAGCCCAGCGCAGTACTCGCGCTCGGGCAGGGTGGCCAGGGTGTCGATGTCGGCGACCACCGCGCGCGGCTGGTGGAAGGCGCCGACCAGGTTCTTGCCGGCCGGCAGGTTCACGCCGGTCTTGCCGCCGACCGAGGAATCGACCATCGCCAGCAGCGTGGTCGGCATCTGGATGAAGTCGATGCCGCGCATCCAGCAGGCGGCGGCAAAACCGGCCAGATCGCCGACCACGCCGCCGCCGAGCGCGATCACGCAGGCGTCGCGGGTGGCGCCCAGCGTGGCGAGCGCGTCCAGCGCGCGGCCGACGTTCGCGAAACTCTTGTGTGCCTCGCCGTCGTCCAGCAGGAAGCTCGACCACTGCAGTCCGTCCAGACCCTGCGCCAGCCGTTCCAGGTAGAGCGGCGCCACGGTGGTGTTGCTCACCACCAGCGCATGGCGACCGCGCAGGCGCGCGCGCCAGCGTGCGCTGTCGTGCAACAGGCCGCGGCCGATCCATACCGGGTAGCGGCGTTCGCCGAGGGCGACCTCGATCGTCTGGACGTCCGTTTCGATGATGCCGTTCATGCTGCCTGTTGCCGTTGCCAGTGCTGGTCGAGCAGGGCGAGGCAGCGCTCGCTCGCCGTCGCCACGCCTTCATGCTCGCCGGGCATGCGCAGGTCGGCGATCTCGCGGTAGAGCGGTGCGCGCACCTGCGCCATCGACTCGAGCTTGCCGCGCCGGTCCTCGCCGGCGAGCAGGGGGCGCTTGGTGTCGCGCGCCAGGCGCTCGAGCTGTTGGTCCACGGTGGTGTCCAGCCACAGCACGAAGCCGCGCTCGGCCAGGTGCCGGCGGTTGTCCGGATCGAGCACGGCGCCGGCGCCGGTGGCCAGCAGCACGCCCGCACGCGCGCTCAGCGCGTCGAGCAGCGCGCTCTCGCGCTGGCGGAAGCCGGCCTCGCCCTCGATCTCGAACACGCATCGCACGTCCACGCCGCAGTGGCGCTCGATCTCCTGGTCGAGATCCATAAACGGCAGGCCATAATGCGCGGCGAGGCGTCGACCGATCGACGTCTTGCCGGCACCGGTCGGGCCGATCAGGAACAGGTTGCACGAGGGGTTCATGCGCGCATGCTAGCAACCACGGGCGAACGCGTCTTGCTGGCCGGCTGCGGCGACGTCGGGCTGCGCGTGGCGCGCCTGTTGCGTGCGCAGGGGCATGAAGTGTTCGCGCTCAGGCGGCGGCCGCCGGCGGCGTGCGACGGCGGCATCCGGTGGCTGGCCGGCGACCTGGCTTCGCCCGCGACGATGGACGGCCTGCCTGCAGGCATCACCCGGCTGGTCTACCTGCCGGCGCCGGATGCGCGCGACCAGGCGACGTACGAGGCGGTGTTCCTCGGCGGCCTGCGCGCGATGCTCGGCGCGCTCGATCGCACCGTGCTGCGACGAGTGCTGTTGGTTTCCTCCAGCGCGGTCTACGGCGACCACGCCGGCGGCTGGGTGGACGAGGACACGCCGGCCCGGCCGCCGGGTTTCAACGGCCGCGTGTTGCTGGAAGCGGAGCGCTGGCTGGCGGACCGGCCAGTGCGATCCACAGTGTTGCGGCTGGCTGGCCTGTACGGGCCCGGACGGCTGCAACTGGTCGATCGCCTGCGGGCCGGATTGGCAGCGGTGCCGCGGGCGCAGGTGCATTGGGCCAACCGCATCCACGTGGACGACGCCGCGGCAGCGATCGCGCATCTGTTGCTGTTGCCTGGTGCCGGGCCGCTTTACCTGGGCGTGGATGACACGCCGCTGCCGCTGGATGTCCTGTACGACCATTTGGCCGGATGGGTGGGCGCACCGCGTCCGCCGGAGGGACCGCCGCCGGCCGGTGTGGGCAGCAAGAGGCTCAGCAACGCGCGGCTGCGGGCGAGCGGGTTCGCGCCGCGCTGGCCGGATGCGCGGCTGGGGTATGCGGCGCTGCTGGGGGACTGACGCTTGAGTGGGGGCTGAGGCTTGTCTTCCTCGCCCCTCCGGGGAGAGGACCGAGGTGAGGGGCCGGGGCTCGCGGGAAAGACAGCAAAAGCCGCCGTTTTTGCGTGGTTTGCCGCAAGAGTTGCCCCTCACCCCAGCCCTCTCCCCGGATGGGGAGAGGGAGCAGAAATGTCAGGCGTGGGCCAGGCCGGTCACATGCCGGTTGTCGTCGTACTCGACCACGCTGTCGGCCAGCACAGGCAGGGTCGCCAGGGCGTGGCGGCTGAGGCGTTCGAAGTGGGCGAGGAAACGCACCATCGCCTCGGCGTCCATCGCCAGCGGCGCGTGCCGCGCCAGCAGGTTTTCCTCCTGCTCGCCACGCCAGCGGCGCACCACGTCCCAGTTCGGCGCCTGCAGCACGATCAAGGCATCGAGCTTGCGCCACAGCGGCTGGTAGGCGCGCAACTGCTTGTTGACCCAGTGGCGCCAGCGGCAATCCGGGTCCTCGTCGCGCTCGAGGGCGTTCACCGGCGTTTCGAGCGCCGCCTGCAGCTGCGGACGCAAGCCCAGCGCCCAGCCCTCGAGGATCACCAGCTTCGGCGGGCGCGCCACCTTCGGCCAGCGCGAGGGCGGGATGCGGGTGTCGCGGCCCTTGTCGAAGCGCGGCCAGGTCACCGGCAGCTTCTCCGACGCATGCGGCAGCGCCGCCAGCACCGAGAGCAGCAACTCGATCTCGTGGGTGCCCGGCACGCCGCGCGTGCGCAGCAGCGGATGCACCTCGCGCGACAGCACTTCACGCTCGCTGCGCGGGTAATAGAAGTCGTCCAGCGCGAGCACGTCGGTGGGCCAGCCGCGAGCCTCGGCCTCGGCCTTCATCACCCGCGCGAGCGTGCTCTTGCCGCTGCCCTGCAGGCCCGAAAGGCCCAGGATGTAGGGGCGGCGTGAACGCGCGATGCGCCCGGCGTAGTGGTCGAGCAGATGGCCGGCGAGGGCGACGTTCTGCGTGCTAGCATCGTTGGTCATCCGCGCATGATGGCGCGGCGCCGCCACGATGCAAGAGTCATGCTCAAACGCGAGATCCTGGACACCTTCCTCGGCCTGCTGGACGAGGCCACTTCCGGCGGCGATCCCGAACCCACGGCGATGAACCTGGCCACCGCCGACGCGGCCGGCCGGGTGAGCTCGCGCATCGTGCTGCTCAAGGGCGCCGACGAGCGCGGCTTCCGCTTCCACACCAACTACGAGAGCGATAAGGGCGTGCAGCTCGAGGCGCACCCGCAGGTGGCGCTGTGCTTCCACTGGAAGCACCTGCGCCAGGGCGTGCAGGTGCGCGTGGAAGGCGTGGCGCGCAAGCTGCTGGCGGAAGAGTCGGACGCCTACTTCGCCAGCCGCGCCCGCGGCAGCCAGATCGGCGCCTGGGCCTCGCTGCAGTCGCAGACGCTGCCGGACCGGGAGGCTTTCGAGCAACGCTACGAACGCTGCGAAAAGGAGTTCGAGGGACGCGACGTGCCCCGTCCGCCGCACTGGGGCGGCTTCGTGGTGGAGCCGGACATGGTCGAGTTCTGGTACGGCGCGCAGTTCCGCCTGCACGACCGCGTGCGCTGGAGCCGCCACGGCCAGACCTGGACCAGCCGGCTGCTCTATCCATGAGCCATGCCCAGCCCGCGCCGCACGTCGCCCAGGGCGGCCTCGTGGTGCACACGCGCGGGCGCGGCTTCAGCGAGATCACCGACAAGGTGGCCGAGGCGATCGCCGCCAGCCACGTGCAGACGGGCATCGCCCACGTTTTCACCCTGCACACCAGTTGCTCGCTGCTGGTCGGTGAGAACGCCGACCCGAGCGTGCGCGCGGACCTGGAACGCTGGTTCGCCCGCGCCGTGCCCGACGGCGACCCGCTGTTCGAGCACGATGCCGAGGGCCCGGACGACATGCCCGCCCACGTGCGCTCGATCCTCACCGGCGTCAGCCTCACCGTGCCGGTGCACGGCGGCAAGCCGCAGCTCGGCACCTGGCAGGGCATCTACCTCTGGGAGCACCGCCACGACCCGCACCAGCGCAAGGTCGTGGTGACCGTGCTGGGTCATTGATGGACGCTTTCCCCCAGCGCATCGTCTGCCTCACCGAGGAGCCGACCGAGGTGCTTTACGCGTTGGGCGAGGAGCACCGCATCGTCGGCATTTCCGGTTTCACCGTGCGGCCGCCGCGGGCGCGCAGGGAGAAGCCGAAGGTGTCCGCGTTCACCAGCGCGAAGATCGGCGAAATCCTCAAGCTCGAGCCGGACCTGGCGATCGGCTTTTCCGACATCCAGGCCGACATCGCGCGCGAACTGATCAAGGCCGGGGTGGAGGTGTGGATCAGCAACCACCGCAGCGTGAATGGCATCCTCGCCTATATCCGGCGGCTGGGCGCGATGGTCGGCGCGCACGACAAGGCCGAAGCGTATGCAAGGCGCGCCGAAGCGCACATTGCGGAGATACGCGCCGCGGCGGCGCGATTGCCCCGGCGGCCGAAGGTGTACTTCGAGGAATGGGACGAGCCGATCATCACCGGCATCCGCTGGGTGGCCGAGTTGATCGGCATCGCCGGCGGCGAGGACGCCTTCCCCGAACTGGCGCGCGAGCCGCTGGCGAAGCAGCGCATCCTGGCCGATGGCGACGAGGTCGTGCGCCGGGCGCCGGACATCATCCTCGGCTCGTGGTGCGGCAAGCGCTTCCGGCCGGAGCGGGTGGCGGCGCGTCCCGGCTGGGAGGCGATCCCGGCCGTGCGCGACGGCGAACTGCACGAGGTGAAGTCGCCGATCATCCTGCAGCCGGGACCGGCGGCGTTGTTCGACGGGCTGGCCGAACTGCACCGGATCATCGTCGCCTGGGCCCGTCGCGCCTGAAGTCCTGCGCGAGCTCCAGGCCTGGGGACGAAGTCCGCGTGCCCTAGAACCCGCGCGCCAGTTGCGTGCCCCAGTCGAACAGCGGCGCGGCGATGAGGATGCGCGCGAGCAGCAGGATGATCATCACCACGGCCGGCGAGAAGTCGAGCATGCCCACCACCAGTTTGCCGCGCAGCGGGCGCAGCAGCGGATCGACGATGGCTTCGACCAGGCCCATCACCGGGTGGTACGGGCTCACCTGGAACATGCTCAGCAGCGACCAGCCGAACACCAGCACCAGATAGAACAGCAGCACGAAGTCGAGCAGGTCGGCCAGCGCCAGCACCAGCAGGCCGGCCACGTGCGGCATCGTGCCGACCAGCGCGAACAGCACCAGCCGCTTGACCAGCATCACCAGGTAGCAGACCAGCAGTGCGGCCAGGTTGATCCGCCGCCAGTTCGGCAGCACGCGGCGCACCGGCGCCAGCACCGGGTTGGTGTAGCGGTAGACGAACTGGCTGACCGGATTGCGGAAATCGGCGCGTCCGGCTTCGGCCAGCAAACGCAGGACGAACAGCGTGGCCAGCACGTCGAAGGCGATTTCCAGCAGCAGGGAAAGCGCGTTGAGCAGGTAGATCACGGGCGTGGCTCCTTGGCATCCAGTTCGGCGGCCAGCTCGGCGCCGCGGCGGGTGGCGGCGGCGACGGCGTGGGCGGCGATGTGCGCCAGGCCATCGGCGGCAAAGCTTTCCAGTGCGGCCTGGGTGGTGCCGTTGGGCGAGGTGACGCGCCGGCGCAGTTCGCCCGGCGCCTCGGCGCTCTCGGCCAGCATGCGTCCGGCGCCGAGGCAGGTCTGGGCGGCCAGCGCACGCGCGGTCTCGCGCGGCAGGCCCTGCGCCACGGCGGCATCCTCCAGCGCTTCGACCAGCGCGAAGAAGTACGCCGGGCCGGAGCCGGACAGCGCGGTGACCGTGTCCATCAGCGCTTCGTCGTCGATCCAGCGGGTCAGGCCCACCGCATCGAGGATGTGCTGCGCCTGCGCCTTCTGCGGCGGGCTCACCCGCGCGTTGGCGCACAGGCCGGTGGCGCCGGCGCCGATCAGCGCGGGCGTGTTGGGCATGCAGCGCACGATGGCCAGGTGCGTGCCGAACCAGCGCTCGAGCTGGTCCAGGCGCACGCCCGCGGCAATGGAAATCAACATCGGCCGCTGGCGCTGCAGCACGTCGCGCAGCTCGGCCTGCAGGGCCGGCATGACCTGCGGCTTGACCGCCAGCAGCAGGATGTCGGCGTCCTCGGCGGCCAGCCGGTTTTCGGCGAAGGTGGCCACGCCGAATTCGCGTCCCAGTGCCTCGCGCGCCTGCGCCTGCGGCTCGGCTACGCGGATCGACGAGGCCGCCGCGCCGGTCTTGAGCAGGCCGCCGATCAGGCTGCGCGCCATGTTGCCGCCGCCGATGAAGGCAAGTCGTGTCATGCCGTTTCCTGTGCAATGGCGTGGGGCCGATACCTTAACCGAAGCGCCGTCGGCGGATGGGCCTGCGGCGCCTGACGCGGGGTTCGCGGTGAGGTACGGGTGGCGGGTGCGTGCGCGAATATCCCGTTCGCAGAAGCGCATCCGATGCGCGGCCCCGGGTCCTGCGGGATCGCAGCACAACTGCACCGTGCAGGAAAACTTACCCCAGCGGCACACCACGGTCGTGCAACGGGAAGGCGCCCAGGGTGCGACTCGACGTGCCCGGGCGTGTGGCCCGGCCCGGGAGCGACCGGCACAGGCGCTGCCGGAGATGGATCGACCTCAGAGCCGACGCGTGCTGCCCGCGGCGCGGATCTGGTCGATGCTCAACGCCTCGCTTTCGCCCGGCGGCGGCAGGCCGGTCTTCCGGCAAAACGCAATCAGGCGTGGATCGTCGCGCAGGCGCAGGATGAGCGGGTCGACCAGCATGAAAAAGATGTCGTGGGCCGGAGCGCGCTCCAGCCAGTCCACGGTCTTGTCCGCGTCGCCGCGCAGCGCATAAGCCTGCGCGATGGCGTAGGGGGCGGTCTTCGCCGGGCCCTCGTCGTCGAGCGCCTTCGCCAGTGCTGCATCCGCTGCCGCGCGATCCGGAGAGATCTGCATGGCGATCGCCAGGTACACGTCGCGCCATGGTGCGGACTGGTTGCGGGCGATCTCGCGCGCGGTCTCCACGTCGCCGCGCGCGATGGCGATGTACATCTGCTGGCTCCCTGGGTGCGATCCCGGTCGCGACAGGCCTTCGGCGATGCGCAGGTATTTCGTTGCCTTGTCCAGCCGACCGGCCGCCGCCAGCAACTTCGCGTATTGGTAATGGTTGACGGCGTACAGCGGCTCGATCGAAAGCAGGCGCTCCCGCAGCCGGATCGCCTCGCCCAGTTTTCCGATGCCGCCCAGCACGTAGCCGCAACCGTTGAGCACCGTGCCATCAGCCGGCGCCAGCTGCACGGCGCGGCGGCACTCGGCAAGGGCGCCGCGGTGGTCGAAACCGTAGAACTGCAGGTAGGCACGCGCGGCGTGTGCCGGGCCCAGCCCGGGTGCCAGTCGAAGCGCGTTGTCCGCCGCCACACGCGACTGGCGCATGTGCTCGCGGGCCACCGCGGGGGCTTCGTTCGAGAACGCGGCAACGGTGCTCCATGCTCCCGACAGGTGCGCCCATGCCACCGCATAGGCCGGGTCGAGCTGCACGGCCTGGGTCATATGCCCGGCGGCCTGGGGGAAATCCTCGTCGTGCCAGTACTTCAGGCCCTGCAGGTAGGCGTTGTAGGCCTCGATGCTGCCGCCGGGCGGGCGATCGCCCGGCTGCGTGGCTGCCTCGGGCGACAGCAGCTTCACCTGCAACGCACCGGCAACGGCCTGGGCGATCTCGTCCTGCAGGGCGAACAGGTTCCGGTAGGGGCGGTCGTAGTGCTCGGCCCACAGCGCGCTGCCGTCGGCGGCCCTGACCAGCGATGCGTTGATGCGCACCACGTCGCCGGCGCGCTGCACGCTGCCGGTGAGCAGGTAGGACACGCCCAGCTTGCGGCCGATGGTCGCGCTGTCGTCCTTGCTGTCGCGGAACTGGAAGGCCGAGGTGCGACCGATCACCTTCAACCCCTCGAAGCGGGACAGCGCATCGATCAGGTTTTCCGACAGACCATCGGAGAAGTACAGCTGCTGAGCATCGTTGCCGGCATTGACCAGGGGCAGTACGGCGATGCTGCGCTCCGTCGCCGGCCCGGGCGTGGCCGCCGGATGCGGCCACCATAGCCAGCCGGAGAAGGCGAGCACGGCCAGCAGCGGCAGCAGCCACGGCAGGGCGCGCGGCATGCTGCGCCGGTCGCTGGCGTGCTGGCGCGCGGCGTGGCGTGGCACCGGCGGCGTTTCCGGCGCGGATCCCTGCGTTGCCTGCGACGGCTCGCCGGGGGCGATGGCCGGAAGGTCGAAGCGGTATCCCACGCCATGCACGGTATGCAGGTAGCGCGCGGCTTGGGCGTCCTCTCCGAGTGCATGCCGCAGCAGGGTCATCACCCGGTTCAGCACCCCGGGGGTGATGTTGCGATGGCCCCACACGGCATCGAGGATCTCGTCGCGGGTGAAGACCCGGCCAGGCGTGCCGGCGAGCAGCGCCAGCACGGCGAATGCCTTGGGCTCCAGCGGTTGTTCGATGCCGTCGCGCAACAGCCGCCGGCCCGCGAAGTCGATCGCGGATTCGCCGAAGGCGAGCGGGGCGGGCGTTGACGGGGTCATGACGTCCTGGGGCGGGCGACGCACTCGAGTGGACGAAAACCTTGTGCGGCAGGCCGCCCCAATGTTTTCCCAAGGAATCCAAGCAAAGTCCAGCGGTTTCCGAACAGCGGCCTCAAGACCCGCGGCGCCCCGTCGCCCCAGCCTTGAACGTACCGGCTGTGCCGGCACGCGGGCAGGGAGATCGCCATGAACCACCGCATCCGCTTCACCGCCGGCATGTTCGCGGCCTGCGCCATGTCGGCCTTCGCCCGGCAAAGCGCCGCGGCGCAGCCGTTGGTGCAGGCCACCGGGTTCGTCGTCGATTGCGCATCCCCCCGCCTGCCGGCCCAGCGCGAGGTCGGCGAATGGACCGGCCTGCACAACTTCGGCCAGGTCTACGCCGCACGCGAACGGCTGATGGCCGACATCGGTCGCGCCTGCCGGCGGCGGGGCGCCGGTCGCGTGCAGGTCACGGTGCACCCGCCTGCACAAGGCGAGCCCGGCACCGGGGCCTTCGCCCAGCAACCCCACTGAGAAGCCTCTTCTCCGCTGTCATCCACGCCACGCAAGGAGATGCACATGAACCGCAAGTACCAGCAATGCGCACTGGCCATCGCCGTGATCCTGTCCGCCAACACCTACGCCAAGGATTACGGCGGGTGGCGCAACGCCAAGCTCGCACCCGGAATCAACACCGCGGCCGCCGAGGGCTGTCCGATCGAATCGCCGAACGGACGCAACCTGTATTTCATGTCCACCCGCAACGGCGGCCTGGATAACTGGCGCGCCACCTGGAATCCCGTGATGCGCCGCTGGGACCACGTCACCAACCTCGGTGCGCCGGCGAATTCGCCCACCGCCGCCGACTACTGCCCCACGCCCCTGCCCGGCAAGTGGCTGCTGTTCGTCAGCTCGCGGCAGAACTCCGAGGACTGCGCCGGCTGCAAGGCGATGCCGCCGCCGCCATCCGGCAGCCCGCCGGCCGGCGACATCTTCCTGACCCGCGAAAACCCCGCGCACGGCTGGGGCACGCCGGTGGATCTGGGCGGCTATGCGGACGGCGGCCCGAATACCAAGGGTTCGGAATACAGCCCGTCGGTCGTGGAGACCGCCGAAGGCACCTTCCTGTATTTCTCCAGCGACGGCTATCCGGACAGCAAGAGCCATGACATCTACGTCAGCCGCCAGCGCCCCGACGGTACCTTCGGGCCGGGCGTAAAGGTGGCCGAGCTGAGTACCGATGCCGCCGACCTGATGCCCAACGTGCGCCGGGACGGGCTGGAAATCGTGTTCAGCAGCAACCGGGCCAGCGCCGATCCGCGCAACCAGGACATCTGGTATGCCACGCGCCCGAGTACCGCCGCACTGTGGACGGTGCGCGGTCCGATCGAGAATCCCACCGTCAACACGCCGGACGGAGCGGAGACCCGCGCCACGCTCTCTGCCGACGGCACACGGCTGTACTTCGGGCGCAAGCACTTCGCCCAGGTGCCGGCCGATCCGGGCGACGTGTACGTCAGCACGCGAATCCGCGGGCACTGAGTCTTTACAAGGAGAAAGCCACGCCCGGATCCGGGTGGTTGGACCAGGATCCCCATTCGGGCGTGGCCAGTTCCACTGCTTCCCTGGTCTTCCAGGTGCCCGCGGGTGAATCAACCCGGCCTTGTCCAGCCCGTTGGGGTCCCGGCCGGGGGGGCGGGATCGGAGACTTCCGTCGAGCGATCTTCCCTCCGGGAGTTCGGGGCGCATCGCCACGGGCGCGCATCGCAGTTTCGCCGGCTGGCGGTCGCCACCACTGGCCGCGCGGCGGTTGGCGCGAGTAGTATCGGCTCGCTGCCAAGGGGGATGTCGGATGGCCGGCTCAAAGACGACAGGGTGGGCGCGATGGCGCCATGCCCCGGCGAATCCCTGCGCAGTGCCGCTTTTTCCATCCTGACGAATGTTGCAAGGGGAAACGCCCGATGGATATCGCCGAACTGCTGGCCTTCTCGGTGAAGAACAAGGCCTCGGACCTTCACCTGTCCGCCGGCCTGCCGCCGATGATCCGCGTGGACGGCGACGTGCGCCGCATCAACATCCCGCCGCTGGAGCACAAGCAGGTCCATTCGCTGATCTACGACATCATGTCGGACAAGCAGCGGCGTGACTACGAAGAGTTCTTCGAGACCGACTTCTCCTTCGAGATTCCCGGCCTGGCGCGCTTCCGCGTCAACGCGTTCAACCAGAACCGCGGTGCCGGCGCGGTGTTCCGTACGATTCCCTCCGAGGTGCTGACGCTGGAAGACCTCGGCGCGCCGCGCATCTTCCGCGAGCTGATCGAGCAGCCGCAGGGCCTGATCCTGGTCACCGGCCCGACCGGCTCGGGCAAGTCGACCACGCTGGCGGCGATGGTCGACCACATCAACAAGAACGAATACGGCCACATGCTCACGGTCGAGGATCCGATCGAGTTCGTGCACACCTCGCAGAAGTGCCTGGTCAACCAGCGCGAGGTGCACCGTGACACGCACGGCTTCAACGAGGCGCTGCGC
>NZ_JBCNYA010000042.1:0-29834 GCF_049727805.1 Frateuria sp. YIM B11624 | reverse complement strand
CCATCCGCCTGTCGGCACCTTCCCCCGCAGGCGGGGGAAGGCTCGATAGTCGGCGCATGGAATCCTTCCCCCGTTCACGGGGGAAGGTGCCCGAAGGGCGGATGGGGGTGGCCTTGCCGTAAGCCGTCACTTTGCGCCCATCCATCCCCCTCGCTACGATGCTCGCGCGTCGGCCCGAAGCCGGCCGCCGCTCCGGAGCCCAAGCATGACCCCCACCGCCGCCCGCCAGGGCATCATCTCGCTGAAGATCAAGGACGCCGCGTCGCTGTACAACGCGTACATGCCGTTCCTGAAGAACGGCGGCCTGTTCGCGCCGACCGCGCAACGCTACGCGCTGGGCGACGAGGTGGTGCTGCTGATCACGCTGATGGACGAGACCGAGCGGCTGTCGGTGGTGGGCAAGGTGGCCTGGATCAGTCCGCTCGGCGCGCAGGGCAACCGTACCGCGGGCATCGGCGTGCACTTCAACGAATCGGGCGATGCCGAATCGGCGCGCCAGCGCATCGAGAATATCCTGGCCGGCGTGCTCTCCTCCGAGCGTCCCACCCACACCATGTAGCGCGCGTGCCGGCCGGGCGTGGACAGGTCCGCCCCGGGGCCCGCTGCGCACGCCCTTGTCGCGTGCCCGACTCCGTTCTGCGAACCGGCGCCACTAACCAATAACTGTCGCGTCCGCAATACTTGGCGTAGGCCCCGCGCGCGCTGATACAATGCCGCGATTGCACGAAGGGAATTCGTGGAAATCGGGCGCTCGCGGCCCCACGCGTGCGAACGTGGCCGGACAGCCCCTGCCGTGCGCGGCCTGCCGAATCGAACCAGCCGGATCGCCCCGTGGCGGTCACTGATGCGCCCGAAGGGTGCGGAGGTACGTTGCATCGTGCTTGCTCAATACTGGCCCATCCTGCTGTTCATCGGCGTCGCCGCCGGCCTGGGGCTGGTGCTCCTGGCCATCGGCATGCTCGCCGGCCCGCGCCGGCCCGAAGCGATCAAGCTTTCCGCCTACGAGTGCGGCTTCGAAGCGTTCGAGGACGCGCGCATGCGTTTCGACGTGCGCTATTACCTGCTGGCGATCCTGTTCATCATTTTCGACCTCGAGATCGCCTTCCTGTTTCCGTGGGCGGTGGTGTTCCAGCACATCGGCATCATCGCGCTGATCGAGATGGCGCTGTTCCTGCTGCTGCTGGTGGTCGGGTTCGCCTACGTGTGGAAGAAGGGAGCACTGGAATGGGAGTGATGTCTTCCATCGACCGGGTGATGCACAACCCGGAGCCGTTGAACCTGGTCGACGACATCCTGCGCCCGGCCGAGGACAACCCGGTCGTGCAGCGCGGCTTCGCCACCACCTCGGTGGACGCGCTGATGAACTGGGCGCGCACCGGCTCGATGTGGCCGATGACCTTCGGCCTGGCCTGCTGCGCAGTCGAGATGATGCACGCCGGCGCCGCGCGCCTGGACCTGGACCGCTACGGCGTGATCTTCCGCCCGAGCCCGCGCCAGTCCGACGTGATGATCGTGGCCGGCACCCTGGTCAACAAGATGGCGCCGGCGCTGCGCCGCGTGTACGACCAGATGCCCGACCCGAAATGGGTGATCTCGATGGGGAGCTGCGCCAACGGCGGCGGCTACTACCACTACTCCTATTCGGTGGTGCGCGGCTGCGACCGCATCGTGCCGGTGGACATCTACGTGCCGGGCTGCCCGCCGACGGCCGAGGCACTGATCCACGGCATCCTGCAGTTGCAGAAGAAGATCCGCCGCACCAGCACCATCGCCCGCGGCTGAGGCTGAGAGCCCGCTCATGACCGATACGCAAAACACCTCGCTGGCCGCACGCCTCGCGGCGCGGTTCGGCGACACCCTCTCGCTGCTGCCTGCCCGCGGTGGCGAGACCACCGCCGAGCTGGCCGCCGCGGACCTGCTGAGCGTCGCGGCTGCGCTGCGCGACGAGCCGGAGTTCCGCTTCGAGCAGCTGATCGACGTCTGCGGCGTCGACTACCTCGGCTACGGCCAGGTCGAGTGGGATACCGAGACCGTCAGCGGTACCGGTTTCTCCCGCGGCGTCGAGGGCCAGGCGATGGGCCGCTTCGACTGGGCCGGGCGCCCGCGCGATGCCAACATGCCGCGCCGCTTCGCGGTGGTCGTGCACCTGTTGTCGCTGACGCACAACCGGCGCCTGCGCCTGCGCGTGTTCTGCGACGACGACGCGCTGCCGATGGTGCCCTCGCTCACCGGCATCTGGCCGGTCGCCAACTGGTTCGAGCGCGAGACGTTCGACCTGTTCGGCATCCTTTTCGACGGCCATCCGGACCTGCGCCGCATCCTCACCGACTACGGTTTCGTCGGCCACCCGTTCCGCAAGGATTTCCCGCTGATCGGCAACGTCGAGGTGCGCTACGACGCCGAGCAGCAGCGCGTGGTCTACCAGCCGGTGACCATCGAGCCGCGCGTGCTGGTGCCGCGCGTGATCCGCGACGACGCCGACCTCATCCAGGCCAGGGCCGAAGCCGCAGACGACTGGCGGAGCAACTGACGTGCAAGAGATCCGCAACTACACGATGAACTTCGGCCCGCAGCACCCGGCTGCGCACGGCGTGCTGCGCCTGGTGCTGGAGATGGACGGCGAGACCGTGGTGCGCGCCGACCCACACGTGGGCCTGCTCCACCGCGGCACCGAGAAGCTCGCCGAGTCCAAGCCGTTCAACCAGTCGATCGGCTACATGGACCGCCTCGACTACGTGTCGATGATGTGCAACGAGCACGCCTACGTGCGCGCGATCGAGACCCTGTTGGGCATCGAGGCGCCGGAGCGTGCGCAGTACATCCGCACGATGTTCGACGAGATCACCCGCATCCTGAACCACCTGATGTGGATCGGCTCCAACGCGCTCGACCTCGGTGCGATGGCGGTGTTCCTGTACGCGTTCCGCGAGCGCGAGGAACTGATGGACGTCTACGAGGCGGTCTCGGGCGCGCGCATGCACGCGACCTACTACCGTCCGGGCGGCGTCTACCGCGACTTGCCGGACCGCATGCCGCAGTACAAGGAATCGCCCTGGCACAAGGGCGCGGACCTGAAGCGCATCAATGCGGCGCGCGAGGGCTCGATGCTGGACTTCATCGAGGAGTTCACCCGCATCTTCCCGAGCCGCGTGGACGAGTACGAGGACCTGCTCACCACCAACCGCATCTGGAAGCAGCGCACCGTCGGCATCGGCGTGATCAGCCCGGAGATGGCCAAGGCCTGGGGCATGACCGGCGCGATGATCCGCGGTTCGGGCGTCGAGTGGGACCTGCGCAAGAAGCAGCCGTACGCCAAGTACGCCGAGATGGACTTCGACATTCCGGTCGGCGTCAACGGCGACTGCTACGACCGCTACCTGGTGCGCGTGGAAGAGATGCGCCAGTCCAACCGCATCATCAAGCAGTGCGTGGACTGGCTGCGCGCCAATCCCGGCCCGGTGATGGTGAGCAACTTCAAGGTGGCGCCGCCCTCGCGCGCCGAGATGAAGGAGAGCATGGAAGCGCTCATCCATCATTTCAAATTGTTCACCGAGGGCTACGGCGTACCTGCCGGCGAGACCTATTGCGCGGTCGAGGCGCCCAAGGGCGAGTTCGGCTGCTACCTGGTTTCCGACGGCGCCAACAAGCCCTTCCGCGTGCACCTGCGCGCGCCGGGCTTCGCCCACCTCTCGTCGATGGACGCCACCGTCAGCGGTCACATGCTGGCCGACGTGGTGGCGATGATCGGCACCTACGATCTCGTGTTCGGCGAAGTCGACCGCTAAGCCGGCACCACGGAGATTCCCATGAAGGCCACCGGAAATTACGAGCAGGTCAAGCACGTCGATCCGCTCGTCGTGCTGAGCGAGCACACCCGCCACCACATCGACGCATGGGTCGCCAAGTTCCCGGCCGACCGCAAGCGTTCGGCGCTGATCCAGGCGCTGTTCGCCGCGCAGGAGCAGAACCAGGGCTTCCTCACCGACGAGCTGATCACTGCCGTCGCGAAGTACCTGGACCTGCCCGCCGTGTGGGCCTACGAGGTGGCGAGCTTCTATTCGATGCTCGAGACCAAGCCGGTCGGCCGCAACAACGTGGCGATCTGCACCAACATCTCGTGCTGGCTCAACGGCGCCGAGGGCCTGGTGCGCCACTGCGAGAAGAAGCTCGGCATCAAGCTCGGCGAGAGCACGCCGGACGGGCGCGTGTACCTGAAGAAGGAAGAGGAGTGCATCGCCGCCTGCGTGTACGCGCCGGCGATGACGGTGAACGGGCATTACCACGAGCGGCTCACCCCCGAGAAGCTCGACGAAATTCTCGACGGTCTGGAGTAAGCAATGGCCAGCAGCAACGGTCCGGTCGGACCCGCACCGCAAGACCACCAGGTCGTCTACACCACGCTGCACTTCGATACGCCGTGGTCGATGGACAGCTACGAGAAGGTCGACGGCTACAAGGCGTGGCGCAAGATCCTCGCCGAGAAGCCCGATCCGGCCGCGCTCATCGATGAGGTCAAGAAGTCGAGCCTGCGCGGCCGCGGCGGCGCAGGCTTCCCGACGGGCCTCAAGTGGTCGTTCATGCCCAAGGGCACGATGCAGAAGTACATCCTCTGCAACTCGGACGAGTCCGAGCCGGGTACGGCGAAGGACCGCGACATCCTGCGCTACAACCCGCACGCGGTGATCGAAGGCCTGGCGATCGCCTGCTACTGCACCGGCTCGACCGTCGCCTACAACTACCTGCGCGGCGAGTTCCACCACGAGCCGTACGAGCACTTCGAGGCGGCGCTGAAGGAAGCCTACGCGGCCGGCCTTCTGGGCAAGAACATTGGCGGTTCCGGCATCGACGTGGACATCTACACGGCGCTGGGCGCCGGCGCCTACATCTGCGGCGAGGAAACCGCGCTGATGGAGTCGCTCGAAGGCAAGAAGGGCCAGCCGCGCTTCAAGCCGCCGTTCCCGGCCAACTTCGGCCTGTACGGCAAGCCGACCACGATCAACAACACCGAGACCTACGCTTCGGTGCCGGCGATCCTGCGCAGCGGCGCCGACTGGTTCCTGAACCTCGGCAAGCCCAACAACGGCGGCCCGAAGATCTTCTCGGTCTCCGGCCACGTGAACAATCCGGGCAACTTCGAGATCCGCCTGGGTACGCCGTTCAAGGACCTGCTGGCGATGGCCGGCGGCGTGCGCAACGGCAACCAGCTCAAGGCGGTGATCCCGGGCGGCTCCTCGATGAAGGTGCTGCCGGCGTCGACCATGCTCGAGTGCACGATGGACTACGACAGCCTGATGAAGGCCGGCTCCGGCCTGGGCTCGGGCGCGGTCATCGTGATGGACGAGACCACGTGCATGGTGCGCGCCTGCCATCGCATCGCGCGCTTCTACATGGCCGAGTCCTGCGGTCAGTGCACGCCGTGCCGCGAAGGCACCGGCTGGATGTACCGCGTGCTCGACCGCATCGTCGCGGGCAAGGGCACGCAGGACGACCTGCATCGCCTGAAGGCCGTGGCCGGCCAGATCGAAGGCCACACCATCTGCGCCTTCGGCGAGGCCGCGGCCTGGCCGGTGCAGGGCTTCCTGCACCACTTCTGGAACGAGTTCGAATACTTCGTCGAGCACGGTCGCTCGATGACCGACGACAAGCTTGGAGTCGCCGCCTGATGAGCGCGCAGCCGACCACCACCGCCCCCGATCTCGTCAACATCGAGGTCGACGGCAAGCCCACGCAGATCCGCAAGGGCGCAATGATCATCGAGGCCGCCGACGCGATCGGCGTGTCGATCCCGCGTTTCTGCTACCACCGCAAGCTCCCGATCGCCGCCAACTGCCGCATGTGCCTGGTCGACGTGGAGATGGGCGGCAAGCTGATGCCCAAGCCGCAGCCGGCCTGCGCCACCCCGGTGGCCGAGGGCATGAAGGTGATGACGCGCTCGGACAAGGCGCTGAAGTTCCAGAAGGACGTGATGGAGTTCCTTCTGATCAACCACCCGCTGGACTGCCCGATCTGCGACCAGGGCGGCGAGTGCGAGCTGCAGGACGTGGCGCTGGGCTACGGCCGCAGCGTGTCGCGCTACACCGAGCGCAAGCGAACCATCGCCGACGAGAATATCGGGCCGCTGGTCGCCACCGAGATGACCCGCTGCATCCAGTGCACGCGCTGCGTGCGCTTCACCAGCGAGATCGCCGGCACCTACGAGCTCGGCGGCATGAACCGCGGCGAGAACCTGCAGATCGGCACGTACATCGGCAAGACCGTCGAGACGGAGCTGTCGGGCAACATCATCGACGTCTGCCCGGTCGGCGCGCTGACCAACAAGCCGTTCCAGTTCAAGGCGCGCGCCTGGGAGCTGATCGCGCGTCCGTCGATCGCGTACCACGATGCGCTCGGCTCCAACCTGTGGCTGCACACGCGTCGCGGCGAAGTGCTGCGCACGGTGCCGCGCGACAACGAGGCGGTCAACGAGTGCTGGCTGTCCGACCGTGACCGCTTCAGCTACCAGGGCCTGTACGCCGCCGACCGCGTGCACGTGCCGCAGATCAAGCGCAATGGCCAGTGGCAGCAGGCCAGTTGGGAAGAGGCGCTCTCCGTCGCCGCCGAGGCGCTGAAGTCGGTGCCGGGCAGCGAGTTGGGCATCCTGGCCTCGCCCGCCACCACCAACGAGGAAGGCGACCTGCTGCTGCGCCTGGCGCGCGGCGTGGGCAGTGCACACGTCGACCATCGCCTGCGCCAACTGGACCTGTCCGACCGGCCGGTCGCGGCCCGCTTCGAGGTGCCGGTGGCCGAGGTCAGCCAGGTCAAGGGCGCGCTGCTGGTCGGCTCGGACCTGCGCTACGAGATGCCGCTGCTCAACCATCGCCTGCACCAGGCGGTCAAGCGCGGCGCCAAGGTGTACACGGTCAACCCGGCGCACTTCGGCTTCAACTATGCGCTGGCCGGCGAAGCCATCGTGTCGCCGGCCGCGCTGGTCGACGCGCTGCTGGCGCTGGCCAAGGCCGCGGTCGCCGATGGCGCCGCGGCTCCGGCCGCGCTGGCCGAGGCGATCAACGGCGCACAGAGCGACGAGGGCGACCGCGATGCGATCGCCGTGCTCAAGGCCGGCAAGGCGGTGGTGATCCTCGGCGAGGCCGCCGCCACGCACCCGCAGGCCTCGTGGCTGCGCGCCGTCGCGCGCTTCATCGCGCAGGCCACGGGCGCCGGCTACAACGAACTGCCGGTCGGCGCCAATGCGCTGGGCCTGGGGCAGGGCGGCGTGCTGCCGGGCAACGGCGGCCTCGACGCGCAGGCGATGCTGGCGCAGCCGCGCAAGGGTTATCTGCTCTATGGCGTGGAACCGCCGCACGATTTCGCCGACGGCGCCAGGGCGCTGGCGGCGCTGCGCGGCGCGCAGGCGGTAGTGGCGTTCAGCGCCTATGCCAGCCCGGCACTGCGCGAGGTGGCCCGGGTGATCCTGCCGATCGCGTTGCTGCCGGAAACCGACGGCACGCTGGTCAACGTGGACGGCCTGGCGCAGAGCGCCAACGCCGGCGCCAAGGCGCCCGGCGAGGCGCGTGCGGGCTGGAAGGTGCTGCGTGCCCTGGGCGGCATGCTGCAACTGGCCGGCTTCGAGTTCGACGACCTGGCCGGCCTGCGCGAGGGCATCGCCGAGCGGCCGCAGCCCGCGCATGGCACCACGCTGGCCCCACGCCAGCCGATGGCCGCCGGAACGCTGGTGCGCCTGGCGACCTGGCCGATCTACCGCAGCGACGCGGTACTGCGTCGCGCCACCGCGCTCAACGCCCATCCGATCAACCGCCCGGCCGCCGTGCGCATGAACGCCAACGACGCCATGCACCACGGCCTGACCGACGGCACGCAGGTGCGTGTCGCCGACGCGCTGCTGCCGGTGGCTGTCGACGCGGCCGTGCCCGACGGTGCGGTGTGGATCGAAGCGGCACACGACCTGACCGCCACGCTGCCGCCTTACGGCGCGGCCATCACCCTGAGCAAGGCGTAACCCATGGGCGAACAACTCCTCAACGAGCTGGTCCTGCCGGTCGTCTACATCCTGTGCATCGCGGTGCCGCTGATCCTGGCGGTGGCCATGTTCGTGTACTGGGAGCGCAAGGTCATCGGCTGGATGCACGTGCGCATGGGGCCGAACAAGGTCGGTCCCTGGGGCCTGCTGCAGGCCTTCGCCGACGTGGTCAAGCTGCTGATCAAGGAAGTGATCCTTCCTTCCAGCGCCAACCGCTTCCTGTACTACCTCGCGCCGCTGCTGGCGCTGGTGCCGGCATTCGCCGCCTGGGCGGTGGTGCCGTTCGACGATCGGATGGTGCTGGCCAACGTCAACGCGGGCCTCTTGTACCTGCTGGCGATGACCTCGCTGGGCGTGTACGGCATCATCCTGGCCGGCTGGGCGTCCAACTCGCGCTACGCGCTGCTCGGTGCCATGCGCTCGGCCGCGCAGGTGATCTCCTATGAGCTCGCGATGGGCCTGTCGCTGGTCTGCGTGCTGGTGCTGGCCGGTTCGCTCAACCTGACCGACATCGTGCACGCGCAGGCCGGCGGCAAGGGCTTCCTCGACTGGTTCTGGCTGCCGCTGCTGCCGGTGTTCCTCGTCTACTTCATTTCCGGCGTGGCCGAGACCAACCGCGCGCCGTTCGACGTGGCCGAGGGCGAGTCGGAAATCGTCGCCGGCTTCCACGTGGAGTATTCCGGTTCCGCCTTCGCGATCTTCTTCCTGGCCGAGTACGCCAACATGATCCTGGTGAGTTTCCTCGCCTCGATCTTCTTCCTCGGCGGCTGGCTGAGCCCGCTGCAGGGCTGGGTCCATGCCGACGCGCCGAACTGGATCAACTGGATCTGGACCGGCGGCTTCGTCTGGCTGCTGATCAAGGCCTTCCTGATGTCCTTCCTGTTCCTGTGGTTCCGCGCGACGTTCCCGCGCTACCGCTACGACCAGATCATGCGGCTGGGCTGGAAGGTGTTCATTCCCATCACGATCGTGTGGGTCCTCGTGGCCGGCTGCATGAAGTACTTCGGCTGGGTCGCCATCGGCACGGGGGCATAAGGCAAACCCATGAACCGCATTACCGAATACTTCAAGAGCCTGCTGCTCATCGAGCTGTTCAAGGGCATGGGCCTGACCCTGCGCTACATGTTCGCGCCCAAGTACACGGTGCGCTTCCCGATGGAGCACATTCCGCGCTCGAACCGCTTCCGTGGCCTGCACGCGCTGCGCCGCTACCCGAACGGCGAGGAGCGCTGCATCGCCTGCAAGCTGTGCGAGGCGGTGTGCCCGGCGCTGGCGATCACCATCGACTCGGCGCCGCGCGAGGGCGACGGCCAGCGCCGCACCACGCGCTACGACATCGACCTGTTCAAGTGCATCTTCTGCGGCTTCTGCGAAGAGAGCTGCCCGGTCGACTCGATCGTCGAAACCTCGGTGATGGAGTACCACTTCGAGCAGCGTGGCCAGAACGTGGTGACCAAGGCGCAACTGCTCGCCATCGGCGACCGCTTCGAGCCGGAAATCGCCGCGGCCCGCGCGCAGGACGCGGCGTACCGCTAAAGGGCCACCGACATGATCGATACCAATCTGCTCCAACTGATCTGCTTCTACGGCTTCGCCGCCGTCACCGTCGGCGCCGCGCTGGCGGTGATCACGCTGAAGAACTCGGTGCACGCGGTGCTTTCGCTGGTGCTCGCCTTCTTCAGCACTGCCTGCATCTGGCTGCTGGCCGAGGCCGAGTTCCTCGCCATCGCGCTGGTCGTCGTGTACGTGGGCGCGGTGATGGTGCTGTTCCTGTTCGTCGTCATGATGCTCGACATCAAGATGGAACAGGTACGCGAAGGCTTCATCCGCTACCTGCCGGTCGGCATCATCGTCGCGCTGGTCATGCTGGCGGAGATGCTGGCGCTGATCGGCGTGCGCGCCATGCACGCGCACGTGATGGGGGCCGACCCGGCCGCCGCCGCCGGCCTCTCCAACACCGCCTGGCTGGGCGGGGCGCTGTACACCCAGTACCTGCTGCCGTTCGAGATCGCCGCGCTGATCCTGACCGTGGGCGTGGTGGTGGCGGTGGCGCTGACCCTGCGCCATCGCGGCGACAAGAAGCACGAGTCGGCCAGCGAGCAGGTCCGCGTCAATCCGCGCGACCGCATCCGCGTGGTCAAGATGGCGCCCTCGCGCCCGGATGAACCGACCGCCTCGCAGGAGCCGCTGCAATGATCACCCTGTCGCATTTCATCGTGCTGGGCGCGGTGCTGTTCTGCATCGCCGTGGCCGGCCTGTTCATCAACCGCAAGAACGTGATCGTGCTGTTGATGGCGATCGAGCTGATGCTGCTCGCGGTGAACATGAACTTCGTGGCGTTCTCGCGCTTCCTGGGCGACGTGTCCGGCCAGGTGTTCGTGTTCTTCATCCTCACCGTCGCGGCGGCCGAGTCCGCGATCGGCCTGGCGATCCTGGTGCTGCTGTTCCGCAACCGCAGCACGGTCAACGTCGCCGAAATCGACTCGATGAAGGGCTGAGCCGATGCCATTGTCCACCAACATCCTGCTGATCATCGCGCTGGCGCCGCTCGCCGGCTGCCTGCTCGCCGGCTTCCTCGGCAAGCAGATCGGCCGCGCCGGCGCGCACAGCGTGACCATCCTGGGTCTGCTGATCTCCTGCGCGCTGTCGTTCTACGTGCTCTACCAGATCACCGCCGGCGGTGCGCCGACGTACAACCAGGACATCTACACCTGGTTCGAGATCGGCCGCCTGCACGTCAGCGTCGGCTTCATGGTCGACCGCCTCACCGCCATGATGATGGTGGTGGTGACGTTCGTGTCGCTGCTGGTGCACGTCTACACCATCGGCTACATGGCTGACGACCCGGGCTACCAGCGCTTCTTCAGCTACATCTCGCTGTTCACCTTCGCGATGTTGATGCTCGTGATGAGCAACAACTTCATGCAGCTGTTCTTCGGCTGGGAAGGCGTGGGCCTGGTGTCGTACCTGCTGATCGGCTTCTGGTACAAGCGGCCGACCGCGATCTTCGCCAACCTCAAGGCGTTCCTGGTCAACCGCGTGGGTGACTTCGGTTTCCTGCTGGGCATCGCCGCAGTGCTGTATTTCCTCAACACGCTGGACTACGCCACCGCCTTCGCCAACGCACCCAGTCTGATCGGCAAGTCGCTGGCGCTGACCGCCAACACGCACTGGGATGCCGCGACGGTGATCTGCGTGCTGCTGTTCGTCGGCGCGATGGGCAAGTCCGCGCAGGTGCCGCTGCACGTGTGGCTGCCCGATTCGATGGAAGGTCCCACTCCGATCTCCGCGCTGATCCACGCCGCCACGATGGTGACCGCGGGCATCTTCATGGTCGCGCGCATGTCGCCGTTCTTCGAGCTTTCCGAAGGCGCGCTCAGCTTCGTGATGGTCATCGGCGCCACCGGCGCGCTGTTCACCGGCCTGATCGGCATCGTGCAGAACGACATCAAGCGCGTGGTCGCGTACTCGACGCTCTCGCAGCTCGGCTACATGACCGTCGCGCTGGGCGTGTCGGCCTACGCCGGCGCGGTGTTCCACCTGATGACCCACGCCTTCTTCAAGGCGCTGCTGTTCCTGGGCGCCGGCTCGGTGATCATCGCCATGCACCACGAGCAGGACATGCGCTACATGGGCGGCCTGCGCAAGTACATGCCGATCACCTGGATCACCATGTGGATCGGTTCGCTGGCGCTGGTGGCGATCCCGTTCACCTCGGGCTTCTATTCCAAGGACGCGATCATCGAGGCGGTCGGCGAGTCGCATCGCTGGGGTTCGGGCTATGCCTACGTCTGCGTGCTGGCCGGTGCGTTCGTCACCGCGCTGTATACCTTCCGCCAGATGTACCTGACCTTCCACGGCAAGGAGCGCTTCGTGGTGGTGCACGGGCACGACGCGCACGCGTCGCACGGCCACGCCCACGAAGACGCGCACGCGCACGGTGGCGCCCATGCCGAGGTCGGGCCGGACGAGCATCCGCACACCGAGCAGGGCCATGGCGAGCCGGGCGTGCTGCACCATCCGCCGCACGAGTCGCCCTGGGTGGTGACGCTGCCGCTGGTGCTGCTGGCGATCCCGTCGCTGCTGGTCGGTTTCTTCACGATCGGGCCGATGCTGTTCGGCGGCTGGTTCGGCCAGGCGATCCACGTGGAAGAGGCCAACAACGTGCTGGGCGAGCTGGGCCGCGAGTTCCACGGCCCCGTGTCCATGGCATTGCACGGGTTGTCACCGTTCGGCCCCTTCGGGCTGGTGGTGCTCGCCTTCGTGATCACCACCTACATCTACCTGTTCAACCCGGCCATGGCCGGCAGGATCAAGAACGCGCTCAAGCCGCTGTGGACCGTGCTGGACCGCAAGTACTGGGTCGACGACGTCTACTTCGCGATCTTCGCCCGCGGCGGCGTGAAGCTGGGCCGGCTGTTCTGGAAGGCCGGCGACGCGGCGGTGATCGACGGCGCGCTGGTCAACGGCTCGGCCGGACTGGTGCAGCGCATCGCCGGCGGCGTGCGTCGCCTGCAGTCGGGCTACCTCTACCACTACGCCTTCGCGATGATTCTCGGCCTGATCCTGCTGTTGGGCGGGTTCTGGGTCTTCGGATCCGGGCTGATCGGGCAATAAGGAAGCGCGCTCCATGTTCAATCATTTGCTCAGCCTGCTGATCTGGCTCCCCATCGTCGGCGCGATTCCCGTGCTGCTGGCCGGCTCCGGTCGCCCGGGGCTGGCCCGCTGGATCTCGCTGCTGGTGGCGGTGCTGACCTTCGTGGCCAGCCTGTTCCTGCTGCCGGCCTACAACGCCGCCGACGGCGCCATGCAGCTCACCGAAAGCCACGTCTGGATCGCCTCGCTCGGCGTGCACTACGGCCTGGCCGTGGACGGCATCTCGGTGGCGCTGATCCTGCTCACCACCTTCGTCACGATCCTGGTGATCGTGGGCGCGTGGGAGGTGATCCAGGACAAGCCGCACCAGTACATGGCCGCCATGCTGGTGCTCGAGGGCCTGATGATCGGCGTGTTCTGCGCCACCGACGCGTTGCTGTTCTACGTGTTCTTCGAGGCGATGCTGATCCCGATGTTCATCCTGATCGGCATCTGGGGTGGCCCGCGGCGCGTCTATGCCACGCTGAAGTTCTTCATCTACACGTTCCTCGGTTCGATCTTCATGCTGATCGGGCTGATCTACCTGTACAGGAAGGCCGGCACCTTCGACATGCATACGCTGGCGATGCTGCCGCTGACGATGAAGGAGCAGTCCTGGCTGTTCTTCGCCTTCCTCATCGCCTTCGCCGTGAAGGTGCCCATGGTGCCGGTGCACACGTGGCTTCCCGATGCCCACGTGGAGGCGCCGACTGGCGGCTCAGTGGTGCTGGCGGCGGTGATGCTGAAGATCGGCGGATACGGTTTCCTGCGCTTCTCGCTGCCGATCGTGCCGGATGCCTCCGAGCACTTCGCCTGGCTGATCATCGTGCTCAGCCTGATCGCCGTGGTCTACATCGGCTACGTCGCGCTGGTGCAGGACGACATGAAGAAGCTGGTGGCGTACTCGTCCGTGGCGCACATGGGCTTCGTGACGCTGGGCATCTTCATCGCCTTCATGCTGGTGCGGGACGCCAACAACCTGGATGCCGCCAAGCTCGGCATGCAGGGCGCGATGGTGCAGATGATCTCGCACGGCTTCGTCTCGGGCGCGATGTTCTCGTGCATCGGCGTCATGTACGACCGCCTGCACACGCGCCAGATCAAGGACTACGGCGGCCTGATCAACGTGATGCCGTGGTTCGGCTTCTTCTACGTGCTGTTCGCCATGGCCAATTCGGGCCTGCCGGGCACCAGCGGCTTCGTCGGCGAGTTCATGGTGGTGTTGGCGAGCTTCAGCGCCAACCCGTGGATCGCGCTGTTCGCCGCCTTCACCCTGATCATCGGCGCGGCCTACACGTTGTGGATGGTCAAGCGCGTGCTGTGGGGCGACATCACCAACCCGCATGTGCGCGAGATGAAGGAAATCAACGGGCGCGAGACGTTCGTGCTGGGCGCCTTCGCCCTCGCCGTGCTGGCGCTGGGCATCTGGCCGCAACCGCTGGTCCACCTGATGGACGCTTCGGTGTCGCAGCTGGTGCAGCAGCTCGCCGTTCACAAGATCTAAGCGGAATCACACGCTAATGCCGAATCTCAACGACATCATGATCATGCTGCCGGAGTTCTATCTGGTGGCGGCGGCGTGCCTCCTGTTGCTGCTGGACGCCTGGATGAAGCCCGAGCAGCGCAACGTCCTGCACTGGGTATCGATCCTGGTGGTGCTGGTGGGCATCTACCTGGTGGTCGCCGGGCAGCCGGACGTGGCCGTGACCGCCTTCGGCGGCATGTTCGTGCGCGACGCGGCGGCGGAGATCCTCAAGGTCTTCGCGCTGCTGTGCACTGCCCTGATCTTCGTGTTCTCGCGTCCGTACATGCAGGACCGCAAGCTGTTCCAGGGCGAGTTCTACACGCTGATGATCTTCGCCACCATCGGCGCCATGCTGCTGGTCTCGGCCGGCAACCTGGTGATGGTCTACCTGGGGCTGGAACTGCTGACGCTGTGCTCGTACGGCCTGGTGGCGCTGAATCGCGACTCGCGGCTGTCGTCCGAGGCGGCGATCAAGTACTTCGTGCTGGGCGCGCTCTCCTCGGGCATGCTGCTGTACGGCATGTCGATGGTCTACGGCGCCACCGGCACGCTGGCGCTGGCGCAGCTGCACGGCGCGGTGGTGCAGGCGGGCATGTCGAACCTGATGGTGTTCGGCCTGATCTTCATGATCGTGGGCATCAGCTTCAAGCTGGGCGTGGCGCCGTTCCACATGTGGATCCCGGACGTCTACCAGGGCGCGCCGACCTCGGTCACCACCTTCGTCGCCTCGACTTCAAAGATCGCGGCCTTCGGCATGGCCTACCGCCTGCTCGAGTCGGGCATGGGCGGCATGGCGGGGCAGTGGCAGATGATGCTGGCCGTGCTGGCGGTCGTCTCGCTGGCGATCGGCAACCTGGTCGCGATCGTGCAGACCAACCTCAAGCGCCTGCTGGCCTATTCGACCATCTCGCACATGGGCTTCCTGTTGCTGGGCCTGGTCAACGCGGGCCCCGAGGGCTACGCGGCGGCGATGTTCTACGCCATCTGCTATGCGCTGATGAGCACCGCGGCCTTCGGCGTCATCCTGGCGCTGGCGCGCGCCGGCTTCGAGTGCGAGGAAATCGACGACTTCAAGGGCCTCAACCAGCGCTCGCCGTGGATGGCGTTCCTGATGATGCTGGCGATGTTCTCGCTGGCCGGCGTGCCGCCGCTGTTCGGCTTCTTCGCCAAGCTGCTGGTGCTGCAGGCGGCGATCGATGCCGGCATGCTGTGGCTGGCGATCGTCGGCGTGGTGTTCGCGATCATCGGCCTGTACTACTACCTGCGCGTGGTCAAGGTGATGTACTTCGACAAGCCGGCCGAAGGCACGGAGATCCGGCCGCAGGCGGACGGCATGCTGCGGGCCACGCTGTCGCTCAACGCGCTGGTGCTGTTGGCGCTGGGCCTGTACTGGGGTCCGCTGCTGGGCTGGTGCCGCGCGGCCTTCGCCGGCTGAGAGCCTTGTGGGATTGAGCTTCGGCCCACCGTGCGCAGCGATGGACTGAAGCCCATCCTGCGAGAAATTCGGTACGGAAAAGCTTGCAAGAAATCGGCCATGCCGCTATAGTTTGCGGACTCTGATGCGGGGTGGAGCAGTCTGGCAGCTCGTCGGGCTCATAACCCGAAGGTCGTAGGTTCGAATCCTACCCCCGCTACCAGATCTTTCTTAGAACAAGAAAGCCTCCTCGTGAGGCTTTTTTGTTGGGCGCAAGGATGCGTCGCGATGTTTCGGGCTCTTCTGCCTGCGACGTCGCCGGAAAGAGCCTGGACGAGTCGGCACATCGTCGAGGTAAGGGAATGGGCCGCTTGAGCCCATTTTTTGTTTCTGACCCAAGCAGACGACCGATATGGATACGCAGGCACTCGCACAACGCTTCACCGACGTCCTGGCCGACCAGGGCCTGGAATGCCTCGGCGTGGAGTTTTCCCCGTCGCAGGGGCAGAGTACCCTGCGCGTTTACCTGGACGTGCTCGACCACGCCGAAGGGCGCGAGGTCACGCTGGACGATTGCGAGGCGGCCAGCCGCGAGTTGTCGGCGCTGCTGGACGTGGAAGACCCGATCCCGGGCCACTACGTGCTGGAAGTCTCCTCGCCGGGCATCGACCGCCCGCTGTTCACTGCGGCGCAGTTCGCCCGGGTGGTGGGGCAGGAAGTGAAGGTGCTGCTGAAGGCGCCGATCGAGGGGCGTCGGCGCCTGCGCGGCAGGCTGGTCGCGGTGGATGGCGAACGGCTGACCTTCGAGGCGGAAGGCAAGACCTTCGAATTCGGGCACGACGCAGTGGAAAGCGCGCGCGTGGTGCCGGATTGGGCCGCGCTCGGCTACGTGCCGCAGCCCAAGCCCGGCAAGCAGCCGGGCAAGAAGAAGTAAACAGTGCGGCTTTTCTAAAGGTCGCGTTCCACGGTTCTGCGTTCAGGACGAACGCGACAATTCATCATTGGGTCTTCGGATGGAGACCCACGGAGTTCCTGCAATGAGCAAAGAACTGTTGCTGGTCGTCGATGCGGTCGCCAACGAAAAGGGCGTGCCGCGCGAAGTGATTTTCGAGGCGATGGAAGCCGCGCTGGCTTCGGCTGCCAAGAAACGCTATCCGGAAGAGGATCCGGACATCCGCGTGGCGATCGACCGCCAGAGCGGCGACTACGAGACGTTCCGTCGCTGGGAAGTCATCGCCGACGACGGCGAGATGGAATCGCCGTTCCACCAGCTGCGCCTGATGGACGCGGTGGACGAGAAGGCGGACGCCCAGATCGGCGACTACATCGAGCAGCAGATCGAGAACGCCGAATTCGGCCGCATCGCCGCGCAGGCCGCCAAGCAGGTGATCGTGCAGCGCGTGCGCGAGGCCGAGCGCCAGCAGGTGGTCGATGCCTACAAGGACCGCGTGGGCGAGCTGATCACCGGCATCGTCAAGCGCGTCGAGCGCGGCAACGTGTACCTCGACCTGGGTTCCAACGCCGAGGCCTTCATTCCGCGCGACAAGACCATTCCGCGCGAGTCGGCCCGCGTCGGCGACCGCGTGCGCGGCTACCTCTACGAGGTGCGTTCGGAAGTGCGCGGCCCGCAGCTGTTCGTCTCGCGCGCCGCGCCGGAATTCATGATCGAGCTGTTCAAGCTCGAGGTGCCGGAAGTCGGCCAGGGCCTGGTCGAGATCAAGGGCTGCGCGCGCGATCCGGGCGACCGCGCCAAGATCGCCGTGCTCGCGCACGACACTCGCACCGATCCGATCGGCGCCTGCATCGGCATGCGCGGTTCGCGCGTGCAGGCGGTGTCCAACGAGCTCAACGGCGAGCGCGTGGACATCATCCTGTGGCACGAGAACCAGGCGCAGTACGTCATCAACGCGATGGCGCCCGCCGAGGTGCAGTCCATCATCATGGACGAGGAAAAGCACTCGATGGACATCGCGGTGGCCGAGGACAAGCTGTCCCAGGCCATCGGCCGCGGCGGCCAGAACGTGCGCCTGGCCAGCAAGCTCACCGGCTGGCAGCTCAACGTGATGACTCAGGACCAGGTCACCGCCAAGAGCGAGGCCGAGCAGCAGGCCGCGCGCCAGCTGTTCATGGACAAGCTGGAAGTGGACGAGGAGATCGCCAACATCCTGGTGCAGGAAGGCTTCTCCAGCGTCGAGGAAATCGCCTACGTGCCCAGCGCCGAGCTGCTCGCGGTGGAAGGCTTCGACGAGGACATCGTCGAGGAACTGCGCGCGCGCGCCCGCGATGCGCTGCTCACCGAGGCGCTGGCGGTGGAAGAAGGCATCGCGGAACCGTCCGAGGAACTGCTCGCGCTGCCGGGCATGGACGAGGCCACCGCCTATGCGCTGGCTGCACGCGAAGTGGGTACGGTGGACGATCTGGCCGACCTTGCGGTCGACGACCTGATCGACATCGAAGGCATGGACGAGGAGCGCGCCGCCGCGTTGATCATGGCGGCCCGCGCACCGATGATCGAGCGGCTGGAGAAAGGCGGCTAACCGCGGACGGCGGCGCCTTCGGAAGGGCGCGCCGAGGAAGGCCCCTGCGGGTCTTCCGCCATGGATGGAGGTGGACGTGCCGGCTTGGGGCCGCACGGACGATAAGCGCGGGAACGGCGGAGAAAGAACACGATGTCGGATGTAACGATCAAACAACTTGCCCAGGTGCTGGGCATGCCGGTCACCAAGCTGCTGGGGCAGCTCGGCGAGGCGGGCATGAATTTCTCCGATCCGGAGCAGGTCATCAGCAGCACCGAGAAGGTGAAGCTGCTGGGCTTCCTGCGCCGCACCCATGGCAAGGGCGAAGCGACTCCCGAAGTGGAGGACAGCTCGCCGCGCCAGATCACACTCAAACGCCGCAAGGTCAGCGAGCTGAAGGTCGCCACGCCCGGCGGGCGCGGTGCCGCCAGCAGCGCCAAGACGGTCAACGTGGAAGTGCGCGCCAAGCGCACCTACGTCAAGCGCAGCGTGATCGCCGAGGAAGCCAGCGCCGAGCCCGAGCGCGAGGAGGCCGTGCGCAAGCTGGCCGAGTCGCAGCAGCAGCGCGAGCACGAGGAGCGCGAGCGCCTGGAGACCGAGCAGCGTCGCCAGCAGGAAGCGCAGCAGCGCGCCCTGGAGGAGCAGCGCCAGGCCGAGGAAGCTCGTCGCCAGAGCGAGCAGGCCGCCGTCGAGCAGCCCGCCGAGGCGCCGGCCGTTGCGGAAGCGTCCGCGCAGGAAGCCGCCGCCGAAGCACCGGCACCCGTGGCCGCCAGAACCGTTGCGGCTCCCGCGCCGACCCCGTCCTCCAGCACCGATTACAGTGCGTTCGGCATGATCGTGCCGCGCATCCATGAGCCCCGTAAGCGCGAGAAGAAGGTCGTCGTCGCGGCGCCTGCTCCGGCTCCGGCGCCTGCCCCGGCCCCGGCCGATGCGCGCGGCGGCGCCAAGGCGCGCTACGGCCGCGACCGCGACGAGGGTCCGGGCGGCAAGCGCTTCGCCGGCGGCGAACTGCACCTGTCCGACGCCGATCGCGCGCGTCGTTCCAGCAAGCGCGGCAAGCCCGGCAAGGGCGGCCGCGAGGCCGTCCGCGGCGGCTCCAGCGCCGCCGCCGGTACGCACGGCTTCTCGCGTCCCACCGCACCGGTGGTGCGCGAGGTGATGGTCGGCGAGGCCAACGTCGTCGCCGACCTGGCGCAGAAGATGGCGGTCAAGGGTTCGGAAGTGGTCAAGGCGCTCTTCAAGATGGGCGTGATGGCCACCATCAACCAGACCATCGACCGCGATACCGCCACGCTGGTGGTCGAGGAGCTGGGCCACACCCCGGTCGAGGCGAACGAGAACAACGCCGAGGCCGCACTGGCCGCGCATACCCAGAACGCAGAGCTGGAAGGCGAGAAATCGCCGCGTCCGCCGGTGGTCACCATCATGGGCCACGTCGACCACGGCAAGACCTCGCTGCTGGACTACATCCGCCGCACCAAGGTGGCCGCGGGCGAGGCCGGCGGCATCACGCAGCACATCGGCGCGTACCACGTGGACACGCCCAAGGGCGTGATCACCTTCCTCGACACCCCGGGCCACGCCGCGTTCACCGCGATGCGCGCCCGCGGCGCGCAGTCCACCGACATCGTGGTGCTGGTGGTCGCCGCCGACGACGGCGTGATGCCGCAGACGGCCGAGGCCGTGCAGCACGCGCGCGCCGCCAAGGTGCCGCTGATCGTGGCGCTCAACAAGATGGACAAGTCCGACGCCAACCCGGACCACGTCAAGCAGGGCCTGGGCAACCTGGAAGTCATCCCGGAAGAGTGGGGCGGTGACACCCCGTTCGTGCCGGTGTCGGCCAAGACCGGCATGGGCATTGACGACCTGCTCGATGCGATCTCGGTGCAGGCCGAGGTGATGGAGCTCACCGCCGTGCACGATGGCCCGGCCACCGGCGTGGTGATCGAATCCAGCCTGGACAAGGGCCGCGGCCCGGTGGCCACCGTGCTGGTGCAGCAGGGCACGCTCAAGCGCGGCGACTTCGTGGTCTGCGGCGTCGAATACGGCCGCATGCGCGCGCTGGTCGACGAGACCGGCAAGACCGTGCAGGAAGCCGGCCCGTCGATTCCGGTGCAGGTGCTCGGCCTTTCCGGCGTGCCGGAGGCCGGCGACGACTTCGTGGTGGTGGCCGACGAGCGCCTGGCGCGCGAAGTGGCCGCCGAGCGCCAGCAGAAGCGTCGCGAGACGCGCATGGTCAGCAAGGCCAACCGCCTCGAGGACATCATGGCGCAGATGGGCCAGGGCAACGAGCAGCAGACGCTCAACATCCTGGTCAAGGCCGACGTGCAGGGTTCGGTGCAGGCGCTGCGCGACTCGCTCAGCCAGATCGGCAACGAGAACGTGAAGGTCAACGTGATCGCGGCCGGCGTAGGCGGCATCACCGAATCCGACGCCACGCTCGCGGCCGCGTCGAAGGCGCTGATCATCGGCTTCAACGTGCGTGCCGACGCCTCGGCGCGCAAGGTGATCGACACCGCCGGCCTGGACGTGCGCTATTTCTCGATCATCTACGACGTCATCGACCAGGTGAAGCAGGCGGCATCCGGCCTGCTGGGCGTGGAAGTGCGCGAGGAGATCATCGGCATCGCGCAGGTGCGCGAGGTCTTCCGCAGCTCCAAGTTCGGCGCGGTGGCCGGCTGCATGGTCACCGAGGGCACGGTCAAGCGGAACAAGCCGATCCGCGTGCTGCGCGACAACACGGTGGTGTTCCAGGGCGAACTGGAATCGCTGCGCCGCTTCAAGGACCTGGTCGACGAGGTGCGCAACGGCATGGAGTGCGGTATCGCCGTGAAGCAGTACAACGACGTCAAGGTCGGCGACCAGATCGAGTGCTTTGAGCGTATCGAGGTTGCCCGCACGCTTTGATGCTTTGCTCCCTCTCCCCCGGCTCCAATGAGATCAGGGGGAGAGGGTTGTTGGGGTGAGGGGGTGCTCTAGCCTCAGCGGTTGCTGATCTGAGGCGAGCCCCGCCCCCTCACCCATCCTCTCCCCGGAGGGGAGAGGGGACAAGGTGGTCGCCGCCAGGCGGCGACGCCATCATCTATTGGAGCCCCCATGCCCTCACGCGACTTCAAACGCACCGACCGCGTAGGCGCCGAGCTCCGCCGCGAGCTGGGCCTGCTGGTGCATGCCGCCGTGCGCGACCACGCACTGCCCTCGGTGAGCGTGTCCGACGTGGAAGTCACCCGCGACCTCGACTGGGCCACCGTATGGGTGACCGCCCTGCAGGCGGAACGCGCCGCCGAGGCGGTCAAGGCGCTCAACGAACTGGCGGTGGAATTCCGTCGCACGCTCTCGCGCAGCATGCGCCTGCGCCGCGTTCCGGAGCTGCGCTTCAAGTACGACGATTCGGTCGACAAGAGCGAGCGCATCGAACGCCTGCTGCGCGACTCGGGCGACGTCCAGCCGAAGAGCGATGACGACAGCGAGCCGTAGCCAGCGCGCGGGCCGCCGAGGTTCCGCTGCCCCGTCCCGCGAACTGCACGGCATCCTGTTGCTCGACAAACCGTTGGGACTCAGTTCCAACCAGGCCCTGCAGGCCGCCCGCCGGCTGCTGCGGGCAGCCAAGGGCGGCCATACCGGTGCGCTCGATCCGCTGGCCACGGGCCTGTTGCCGCTGTGCTTCGGCGAGAGCACCAAGGTCGCGGGCATGCTGCTCGGTTCGCGCAAGGCCTACCTGGCCGAGTGCCGGCTGGGCGCCACCACCACCACGGCGGACCTCGAAGGCGAGATCGTCGAGCGACGGTCCGTGCCGCCGCTGGATCCGGCAACCCTCGAACAGGCGCTGGCCAGCCTGCGCGGCCGCATCGTGCAGGTGCCGCCGGTGTATTCGGCCCTGAAACAGGGCGGCGAGCCGTTGTACGTCAAGGCCCGCCGCGGCGAGTCGGTGGAGGCGCCGCCGCGCGAGGTCGATATCCATCGGCTGGAGCTGCTGGCACATGAAGGCGACTGCCTGCGCCTGCTGGTCGAGTGCGGCTCCGGCACCTATATCCGCAGCCTGGCGGTCGACCTGGGCGAGCGGCTGGGCTGTGGCGCCCATCTGACCGCACTGCGCAGGTTGTGGGTGGAACCGTTCCGCGAGCCGGCGATGGTCACGCTGGCCGAGCTGGAGCTGGCAGCCGGGCAGGGCGAGGCTGCTGTCGATGCGCTGCTGCTGCCGCTTGCCGCCGGGCTGGCCGGGCTGCCGGCGCTGGCGCTGGATGCGTCGCAGGCGCTCGCCGTGACGCAGGGCCGGCAGATTCCCTGGCCTGGCGCCCCGGAACAGGGCCGCAGCGCGGCTTTCGCCCCCGATGGCCGCCTGCTGGCACTGGTCGAGCCGGACGCGGCCGGGCGGGTGCGCATCGTGCGCGGTTTCAACCTGCCTGCGACGTGAAACCCGCAGGCTCGGCCGGGAACGGCCCCATTTCCCCGCTCTTGTTGCCAACCGCCCGCCCTCGCTACAATAGCGAGCTTGTTCCAGAGCTTCACATCCAACCAGCGGAGCTTGTGCAACTTCACCGGGCGGTGACGTTGCACAAGTTCCGCATCCGCTTTTTGAAGGAAGAGATACCCATGTCCCTTACCGCAGAACAGACCAGCAAGATCATTGCTGACTACGGCCGCGTGCCGAACGACACCGGTTCGCCGGAGGTGCAGGTGGCCCTGTTGTCGGCGCGCATCGACCACCTCACCGGCCATTTCAAGGAACACAAGCAGGACCACCACTCGCGTCGTGGCCTGCTGCAACTGGTCAACCGCCGCAAGAGCCTGCTCGCGTATCTGAAGGATCGCGACCTGGCCCGCTACCAGAGCCTGATCGAACGCCTCGGCCTGCGTAGGTGATTTCTGCGTTCATCCATGAACGCGAGGATCAAAAAGCGGCCGTCCATGGCCGCACTCTTCAAAACAGGAAATCATCGTGGCGAAAGTAACCAAGTCATTCCAGTACGGTAATCACGAAGTCACACTGGAGACGGGCGAAATCGCCCGCCAGGCATCCGGTGCGGTCATGGTCAGCATGGGCGGCACCGTGGTGCTGGTCACCGCGGTCGCGGCGGCCAAGCCGCGCGAGGGGCAGGATTTCTTCCCGCTCACCGTGGATTACGTCGAGAAGTTCTATTCGGCCGGCCGCATCCCCGGTGGCTTCTTCAAGCGCGAAGGCCGTCCGACCGAGAAGGAGACGCTGACCTCGCGCCTGATCGACCGCCCGGTCCGTCCGCTGTTCCCGGACGACTACAAGAACGAAGTGCAGGTCATCGCACAGGTCGTCTCGCTGAACCCGGAAGTCGACGGTGACATCGTGGCGATGCTCGGCGCTTCCGCGGCGCTCAGCCTCGCCGGCATCCCGTTCAAGGGCCCGATCGGCGCCGCCCGCGTCGGTTATGCCAACGGCCAGTACCTGCTGAACCCGTCGGCCACGGAACTGAAGACCTCCGACCTGGACCTGGTCGTCGCCGGTACCGCCGGTGCCGTGCTGATGGTCGAGTCCGAGGCCAAGCTGCTGTCCGAGGAAGTCATGCTCGGCGCGGTCGTGTTCGGCCACAAGCAGATGCAGGTCGCGATCAACGCGATCGCCGAGCTCGCCACCGAAGCGGCCAAGCCCGCCTCGACCTGGCAGGCGCCGGCGCGCAACGAGTCGCTGGTCGCCGCCCTCAAGGGCGAAGTCGGCAACAAGCTGGAAGCAGCGTTCCAGGTGCGCGACAAGCTGCAGCGACGTGATGCGATCGCCGCGATCAAGAGCGACGTGCTGGAGACGCTCAAGCCGCAGGCCGAGGCCAACGGCTGGTCGTCCGCCGAACTCGCCAAGGAGTTCGGCGAGCTCGAGTACCACACCATGCGCGACAGCGTGCTGAAGACGAAGGTGCGCATCGACGGCCGCCAGCTCGACGACATCCGTCCGATCAGCGTGCGCGTCGGCGTGCTGCCGCGTACCCACGGCTCGGCGCTGTTCACCCGCGGCGAGACGCAGGCGCTGGTCGTGGCCACGCTGGGCACCACCCGCGACGCGCAGATCATCGACGCGCCGGAAGGCGAGTCGAAGGATCCGTTCCTGTTCCACTACAACTTCCCGCCGTTCTCGGTGGGTGAGGCCGGCCGCTTCGGCGCGCCGAAGCGCCGCGAGATCGGCCACGGCCGCCTCGCCAAGCGCGGCGTGCAGGCGGTCAAGCCCTCGATCGAGGAATTCCCGTACGTGCTGCGCGTGGTCTCGGAGATCACCGAGTCGAACGGCTCCTCCTCGATGGCCTCGGTGTGCGGTTCCTCGCTGGCCATGATGGACGCCGGCGTGCCGCTGAAGGCGCCGGTCGCCGGCATCGCCATGGGCCTGGTCAAGGAAGGCAGCGACTTCGTGGTGCTGTCCGACATCCTGGGCGACGAGGATCACCTCGGCGACATGGACTTCAAGGTGGCCGGCAGTGCCGATGGCATCTCCGCGCTGCAGATGGACATCAAGATCGACGGCATCACCGAAGAGATCATGAAGGTGGCGCTGGAGCAGGCCAAGCGTGGCCGCCTGCACATCCTGGGCGAGATGGCCAAGGTCATCAGCACGCCGCGTTCGGAGATGAGCGAGTACGCCCCGCGCCTGCTCACCATCAAGATCCACCCGGACAAGATCCGCGAGGTCATCGGCAAGGGCGGCGCCACCATCCGCTCGATCACCGAAGAGACCGGCACGACCATTGATATCAGTGATGACGGTACGGTGATCATCGCCTCGGTCAACCGCCTGGCGGCCGACGAGGCCAAGAAGCGCATCGAGCAGATCGTCTCCGACGTCGAGCCGGGCCGCATCTACGAGGGCAAGGTCGCCAAGCTGATGGACTTCGGCGCGTTCGTGACGATCATGCCGGGCAAGGACGGCCTGGTGCACGTTTCGCAGATCTCCTCCGAGCGCGTCGAGAAGGTGTCCGACAAGCTCAAGGAAGGCGACATCGTGAAGGTCAAGGTGTTGGAAGTGGACAAGCAGGGTCGTATCCGCCTGTCCATGAAGGCCGTAACCGAGGACGAAGCCGCCAACGGCTGAACGCTTCGCTCCCTCTCTCCTCCGGGGAGAGGGCAGGGGTGAGGCCGGGGCTGACGAGAATCGCTCCGACCCCATCCAAAAAAAAACGGGCCTCTGGCCCGTTTTTTTTTAAAGAACATTCCATGCGTCCACCGCGGGACGGGCTTCGGCCCACCATCGCGTCGCCACGGCTGAAACCTGCGCTCATACGGCTTTTGCTACGATCCCACCGATCCCCCGCAAGGCATGCCCGTGACCGCGCAGAACCCCGTCGCCGACTTCGAAGCTCTGGGCCGCCAGGTGTGGGACGCCTGGAGCCGCTCCTGGGCCGGTCCTGCACCTGCGCCCGCCGCGCCTCCACCGGCGCCGGGCGTGGACGGCCTCAAGAGTTATCTCGACTGGATGCAACAGGCTGCCGCCGCGATGACCGGGCAGGGCGGCCATGTCGCCCCACCGGGCGCACCCTTCGGCCACTGGACCATGCCCGGCATGGGCACGCCGCCGGTTGGACTCGACGCGTTGCGTGGACTGCTCGACACGCCCGCCTTCGGCTACACGCGCGAACAGCAGGCGCAGCAGCAGGCGCTCCTCCGCGCGCTGCTCGACCACCAGCAGGCCAGCGCGCGCTATCAGGAGCTGCTCGCCCGCGCGCAGGCACAAGGTGCCGAACGGATGCAGCGCAAGCTGGCCGAACCCGGCTTCCAGGTCGATTCGCTCAAGGCCATGTACGACCAGTGGGTCGACGCGGCGGAGGAGGCCTATGCGGAGATCGCGCTCTCGGACGAGTTCCGCGAGGCCTATGCCGCGCAGGGCAACACGCAGATGCGCGTGCGCCAGTTGCAGCAGCAACAGGTGGAACAGTGGTGCCGCGAGGCGGGTCTACCTACGCGCAGCGAGGTTGCGATGCTGGGACAGCGGCTGCAGGAACTGCGCCGCGAACTCCGGCGCATGCAGGCGGCCGGTCGCAATGTAGTCGATTATGTGGCCGTAAAGACGTCCAAGCCCAAAGCGCCGGTGAAGTCTGCGGCGCGGGCCAAGGCACGGTCCGCCTCCAAGGCTAGGCCCGCGTCCAAGGCCACCACCCGCCGCGCACCGCGCAAGCCGCGCTGAGACCGACCATGCAGACGCCAGGACCACTGGATCCCACGCGGATCCTCGACGAGATCACCACCTTCCAGCGCAAGCTGGCCGCCGCCGCAACCAGCCTGCATGGCCTGGCCGAGCCTGCCTATGCCGACACCCCACGGGAGCTCGTCTACCGCGAAGACAAGCTCACGCTCTGGCGCATGCGTGGCGAGCGCGAGCCGACGTCCCGCACACCCCTGCTGATCGTCTACGCGCTGGTCAACACGGTCTGGATGACCGACCTGCAGAGCGACCGCTCGTTGGTGCGCAACCTGTTGGCGCAGGGCGAGGACGTGTACCTGATCGACTGGGGCTATCCCGACGGCGCCGACCGCTGGCTCACGCTGGAGGATTACATCGACGGCTACCTCGATCGCTGCGTCGATGCGGTGCGTGCACAGGCCGGCGTGGAAGCCATCGACCTGCTGGGCATCTGCCAGGGCGGCGCGTTCTCGCTGTGCTACACGGCGCTGCACGCGGACAAGGTGCGCAACCTGGTGACGATGGTCACCCCGGTGGACTACCACACGCCGGACAACATGCTTTCGCACTGGGCGCGCGACATCGACGTGGACCTGTTCGTCGACGCGCTGGGCAACATTCCCGCCGCCTTGATGAACTGGGTCTACCTCACCCTCAAGCCGGTGCGGCTCTTGCAGCAGAAGTACATCAACCTGGTCGACATCCTGGACAACCCGCGGGAGCTGGAAAACTTCCTGCGCATGGAACGCTGGATCTTCGACTCGCCCGACCAGGCGGGCGAGGCCTTCCGCGAGTTCGTCAAGGAATTCTTCCAGGCCAACAAATTGGTCAAGGGCGGACTCACGATCGGCGGCAGGCCGGTGGACCTCGGCTGCATCACCCAGCCCGTGCTCAACATCTATGCGGAGCAGGATCATCTGGTCCCGCCCGACGCGTCGCGTGCGCTAGGCCATCACGTGGGCAGCGAGGACTACACCGAGCTGGCCTTCAGGGGTGGCCACATCGGCATCTATGTTTCCGGCCGCGCGCAGCGCGAAGTGCCTCCCGCCATCCATCGCTGGCTGCGCGAGCGCGGGTAGGCGTCGGACGGGCTTCCGCCCACCGCCATTCCGAAGGAAAGGTGGGATGAAGCCCACCGCACGCGGCGCATGCGTAGCCGCATGCTAGGCTTTTCGATCATTTCCTCGACTGCCGTTCCCATGAGCATCTCCTCCGAATCCCTCCGCGAGCACGACACCATCCGCGCCGTGCAGTGGCGCGGCGATCGCCTGTGCCTGCTCGACCAGCGCCTGCTGCCTGCCGAGGAGCGCTGGATCGAATGCCGCGATGCCAGCCAGGTGACCCAGGCGATCCGTGACCTGGCCGTACGCGGCGCGCCGGCCATCGGCATCGCCGCCGCCTGGGGCGTGGTGTTGGCGGCGCAACAGGGGGCGTCGCTGGACGAGGTGCTGGCGACGCTGCGCGCGGCGCGGCCCACCGCAGTGAACCTGATGTGGGCGCTCGACCGCATGAAGGCGTGCATCGCCACCGGCGCGGATGCCGCCGCGCTCGAGCGCGAGGCCCAGGCGATCCAGGACGAGGACCTGGCCGCCAACCGCCACATGGGCGAGCTGGGCGCAGCCCTCATTGCGCCGGGATCGGGCGTGCTCACCCACTGCAATACGGGCTCGCTCGCCACCGCCGGCTACGGCACGGCGCTGGGGGTGATCCGCGCGGGCGTCGCCGGCGGCCGCATCGACGAAGTGTTCGCCGGCGAGACGCGTCCCTGGCAGCAGGGCGCGCGCCTGACCATGTACGAACTGGTGCGCGACAGGATTCCCGCGCACCTGATCGCCGATTCCGCCGCCGCGCACCTGATGCGTTCGGGCAGGGTGCAGTGGGTGATCGTCGGCGCCGACCGCATCGCCGCCAACGGCGACACCGCCAACAAGATCGGTACCTATCAGCTCGCCATCGCCGCGCGCCACCACGGCGTGAGGTTCATGGTGGTGGCGCCGTCCTCCACCGTGGACATGGCCACGCCCGATGGCGAGGCGATCGAGATCGAGCTGCGCCACGCCGACGAGCTGCTCTCCATCGGCGGGCGCCGCACGGCGGTCGAGGGTGCGCAGGCCTGGAACCCGGTGTTCGACGTCACGCCCGCGGAGCTGATCGACGCGATCGTCACCGAGCGGGGAGTGATCGAGCGTCCCAGCGCGATGGCCATGCAGGCGGTGTTCGGCCGGTGAGGCTGCGCCGCGAGGTCGGACTGTTCGCCGTCGGCGGCGCCATCGGCCTGCTCGTCGATGCCGGCACCGTGCAGGCGCTGGTCGCCTGGGGCGGCTGGAACCCGTACCTGGCGCGGGTACTGTCGTTCCTGCTCGCAGCCACCGCGACCTGGGCGTGGAATCGACGCCACACCTTCGCCCATCGTGCCAGCGGGCGCTCGCCGGCGGCCGAATGGCTGCACTGGATGGCGCTGATGGGGCTGGGCGCGTGCGTCAACTACGCGATCTACGCCGCCTTGTTGCTGGCCTTCGAACCGCTCGAGCAGTGGCCGGCAGTGGCCGCAGCGGCAGGGTCGGCGGTGGCCGCGCTGGTCAATTTCTCGACAGCGCGCGGGTGGCTTTTCAGACGCCCGAAACGGGCCATCTAAGGCACTGTTTTTAAAGGTAAAAATCATGGCTTTCGAAACGCATTCGTGATACAATTTCACGATTGCTTGAGGGCCGCGCAACCGCGTGCACGAAGCGCTGGCTGCGCGGCCTTTTTCGTTCCATGGAAGCCGACTGGGAAGCCGATTGATGGCAGAACTCGCCAAAGAAGTCATCCGCGTCAATATCGAAGACGAGATGCGCCAGAGCTACCTCGATTACGCCATGAGCGTGATCGTGGGACGCGCCCTTCCGGACGTGCGCGACGGCCTCAAGCCCGTGCATCGCCGCGTGCTCTACGCGATGAACGAGCTGGGCAACGCCTGGAACAAGCCCTACAAGAAATCGGCCCGCGTGGTCGGCGACGTGATCGGTAAGTACCACCCGCACGGCGACGCGTCGGTCTACGACGCCATCGTGCGCATGGCCCAGCCGTTCTCGCTGCGCTACATGCTGGTCGACGGCCAGGGCAACTTCGGTTCGGTGGACGGCGACAACGCCGCGGCGATGCGATACACCGAGGTGCGCATGTCGCGGCTCACGCACGAGCTGCTCGCCGACATCGACAAGGAAACGGTCGACTTCGGGCCGAACTACGACGAGAGCGAGAGTGAGCCGCTGGTGCTGCCCACCCGCGTGCCGAACCTGCTGATCAACGGCTCGGCCGGCATCGCGGTCGGCATGGCCACCAATGTGCCGCCGCACAACCTCAACGAGGTGATCGCCGGCACCATCGCGCTGATCGACGAGCCGTCGCTCTCGGTCGACGAACTGATGCAGTACATCCCGGGTCCGGACTTTCCGACCGCCGGCCTCATCAACGGCGCCGCCGGCATCGTCGAGGCCTACCGCACCGGCCGCGGCCGCATCCTGGTGCGCGCGCGCACCGAGATCGAGACCGAGTCGAACGGCCGCGAGACCATCCTCGTCCACGAGCTGCCCTCCCAGGTGAACAAGGCGCGG